>JAFXNX010000034.1 GCA_017529175.1 Clostridia bacterium | reverse complement strand
GAAGAAAGATCGACACGTATAAAACGACATTCGGTTTCAGAAGCGCTCACTTTCGCGCCGACGGCTTTTATCTGAACGGGAGAAAGCTTAAGATCGTGGGTCTGAACCGTCACCAGAGCTACCCGTACGTCGGTTACGCCATGCCCGCGTCGGCGCAAAGACACGACGCCGATATATTGAAATACGAGCTCGGCGTCAACGCCGTGAGAACGTCGCACTACCCCCAGTCGCAGCACTTTATCGACCGCTGTGACGAGACGGGACTTCTCGTGTTCACGGAGATCCCCGGCTGGCAGCACATAGGCGGGGAAGAGTGGCGGCGCGTCGCCGTGGAGAACGTGCGCGAGATGGTAACTCAGTACAGAAATCATCCGTCTGTGATCCTTTGGGGTGTCAGGATAAATGAATCCCGCGATGACGATGAACTTTACAAAGAGACGAACAGGACGGCAAGAGAACTTGATCCCACGCGGCAGACCGGCGGGGTAAGGTGCTTCAAGAAGGGAAGCTTTCTCGAGGACGTTTACACGTACAACGATTTTTCGCACGACGGAACGAACGCCGGGGGCGAGAAGAAAAAGAACGTGACGAGCGATAAGTCGAGAGGGTATCTTGTCAGCGAGTACAACGGTCATATGTTCCCGACGAAGTCATACGACTGCGAGCGCGTGAGGACGGAGCAGGCGATCCGTCACGCGGCGGTGCTCGACGCCGTCGCGGGAGCGGACGATATTTCGGGATCGTTCGCGTGGTGTATGTTCGACTACAACACTCACCGCGATTTCGGAAGCGGAGACAGGATCTGCTATCACGGAGTCCTCGATATGTTCAGAAATCCGAAGACGGCGGCGTGCGTTTATTCGGCGATGCAGGACGATATTCACGTTCTCGAGGTCTCATCTTCCATGGATATAGGAGAAATGCCCGCGAGCAACCGGGGCAGAGTTTTCGTCTTTACGAACGCCGACAGCGTTAGGATGTATAAGAACGGGGAGTTTATAAAAGAGTATACTCACGCGGATTCTCAGTATAAAAGATTGCGCTGTCCGCCGATAGAGATAGACGATTATATCGGAGACAGGATAGAAAAGGATCACGCGTTCAAAAGGGGTCAGGCGAAGATAATCAAAGAGCTTCTCAACTATTCCGCGCGCTTCGGATCGAACTGCATACCGTTCAAGCTCAAGCTTAAGGCGGCGCGCCTCATCGTCCGGTACGGAATGAAGCCGGACGACATGTACCCCATATACGGAATGTATATCGGGAACTGGGGGGACGCCGTGACCGAATTCAGGTTTGAAGCGGTGAAGGACGGGAAGGTCGTGAAGACCGTCGTAAAATCTCCGTCGACGATGGTGAAACTTGAAGCTATGCCCGACCGTACGCGCCTTGTTGAGAGCGATACTTACGACGTCGCGTCGGTACGAATCCGCGCGGTCGATGAAAACGAAAACGTGCTGCCGTTCTATATGGGATCGGTAAAGCTTGAAGCGGAAGGTGCGATAGAGATCGTCGGTCCCTCGGAGGCGACTCTTCGCGGAGGACTCGGAGGAACTTACGTCCGAACGGTCGGAAAAGAGGGAACTGCGACGCTTCGTCTTACCATGGATGGCGCAAAGACGCAGACTATAGAATTTACGGTAGTAAAAGAATAAAACGATACCGCGAACGGCTTAGCCGTTCGCGGTAGCG
>JAFXNX010000033.1 GCA_017529175.1 Clostridia bacterium | reverse complement strand
TACTCTTATTTCTCGTCTACGAGTTTGATGAGCGCCATTTCAGCGGCGTCACCGCGACGCGGACCGAGCTTATAGATCTGAGTATAGCCGCCTTTTCTCTTAGCGTACTTGGGAGCGATATCGTCAAAGAGTTTTTTGACGACGTCTTCCTTTGTGATATATGCAAGAGCTGCACGGCGAGCTGCGAGTGTATCTTTCTTACCGAGCGTGATCATCTTTTCCGTTACGGAACGAAGCTCTTTAGCTCTGGTAACAGTTGTAGTGAGAGAACCGTTTTCAAGAATGTACGTCACCTGTCCGCGAAGCATCGCGTTTCTGTGAGCTGCGGTTCTGCCGAGTTTTCTTGTACCGGGCATTTCAATATGTCCTCCTTTGCAAAATTATTTGCCTGCGTGTGTCTTCACGATGCGCGATCAGTCTTCTTCCTTCTTCAGCTCGAGGCCGAGAGAATGAAGTTTCTGAATGACTTCTTCAAGCGATTTCTTGCCGAGGTTACGAACCTTGATCATTTCTTCTTCAGTACGGTTCGTAAGATCTTCGACCGTATTGATGCCCGCGCGCTTCAAGCAGTTGAAGCTGCGAACGGACATTTCAAGATCCTCAATGGTCATCTCAAGGACTTTTTCCTTGATGGTTTCCTCACGCTCTACCATAATTTCAGCGTGTTTTGCCTCGTCCGACAGATCTACGAACAAGTTGAGATGCTCGTTGAGTATCTTGGCAGCAAGGGAAACCGCTTCTTTCGCTGAGATCGTACCGTTTGTGAGAAGTTCAAGCGTCAGCTTGTCGTAGTCGGTTATATTTCCGACACGGGTATTCTCAACCGTGTAATCCACATTATATACAGGCGTATAAATGGAATCTGTGAAAATTGTTCCGATAGGTGCGGAAGTATCGGGATTCTCTTCGGCGTATATCTGTTTGTTTCTCTCGCCCGAAACGTAGCCGCGACCGCTCGAGAACGTGAGTTCCATATGGAATCTCGTGTTTTCTCCAACTGTCGCAATGTGCCATTCGGGGTTGAGTATCTCGATATCCGCGTCGCCAACGATATCGCCCGCCGTAACTTCGCAAGCACCCGTAACGTCGATGATTACCGACTTGGGAGTCGAGCAGTAAAGCTTTGCGGTGATACCTTTAACGTTTACGACTATCTCGGTCACGTCTTCTTTGACGCCCGGGATCGTCGAGATCTCGTGAAGTACTCCGTCTATCTTGATATTTGTCACAGCAACTCCGGGTAAGGAGCTGAGCAACACTCTGCGCAGAGAGTTACCGAGTGTGATACCGTATCCGCGTTCGAGCGGCTCGATCACAAACTTACCGCTTCTGCCGTCCTCGCTGAGATCCATACCGGCGATGTTCGGCTTCTCTATTTCAATCATGTTATTAACCCTCCTGTATTCAATTTATGCAAATCCATATTCCATATTTGCGCTTTGCCACCGTGCAAAGCAAGTTCTGGTGTTTCGCAAATTGACCGTGCCGCCGCCAAACAAAGTCCGCATACGCTGACTGTGACGGTCGGCGCTCGTGCAGGTTATTATTTGGAATAGAGCTCGATGATAAGCTGTTCGTTGAATTCGAAATCAACGTCTTCTCTGTCGGGGATAGCGATAACTTTTGCGCTAACCGCTTCGGTATCTACGTCGAGCCACTTCGGAGCGTTTACGTCCGCCATCGTTTCAACAAGCGCTTTGAACTTTTCGGAGCCGCGGCTCTTATCCTTAAGAGCTATAACGTCGCCGACTTTGAGAATGATCGACGGGATGTCGACTTTCTTTCCGTTGAGCGTGAAGTGCGCGTGACGAACGAGCTGTCTTGCTTCCTTACGGCTGGATGCCATACCCATTCTGTAAACTGCATTGTCGAGACGGCGTTCGAGAAGGGAGAGGAGGTTTTCGCCTGCGATTCCTTCTTTCTTGTCGGCTGCAACATAGTATTTTTTGAACTGTTTTTCCTGAACACCGTAGTAACGGCGGGCTGTCTGCTTCTCTCTGAGCTGGAGACCGTATTCCTTGACGGACTTACGACCTGCGCCGTGCTGACCGGGGACTGTGGAGCGTCTTGTAAGAGCGCACTTGTCTGTCATGCAGCGTTCGCCTTTGAGAAACAGTTTTCTTCCTTCTCTGCGGCAAAGCTTGCAGGAAGGTCCTGTATATCTGGCCATAACTTGTTATCCTCCTTCAAATTATTTCATACACGACGGCGCTTCGGGGGACGGCAGCCGTTATGAGGGATGGGAGTTACGTCTTTGATAAGAGTGATGTTAAGACCTGTCGTTGCGAGCGCGCGGATAGCCGCTTCTCTTCCCGAACCGGGGCCTTTAACAAATACTTCAAGAGTCTTCATGCCATGCTCCATAGCGATCTTAGCTGCTGTTTCAGCCGCCATCTGAGCTGCGAAAGGAGTTGACTTTCTTGAGCCCTTAAAGCCGAGTTCGCCTGCGGACGCCCACGAGATCGTGTTGCCGGCAACGTCGGTGATAGTTACTATCGTATTATTGAACGAAGAACTGATATGCGCAGCGCCTTTTTCGATATTCTTACGGTCACGGCGCTTCTTAATAACTTTTTTTGCTACCTTTGCCATTAATCTGATCTGACTCCTTTCCTATTATTTCTTCTTGTTAGCGATCGTCTTAGCGGGACCCTTACGAGTTCTTGCGTTAGTCTTTGTACGCTGGCCTCTTACGGGAAGTCCTCTTCTGTGTCTTATACCGCGATAGCACTTGATCTCAACGAGTCTCTTGATGTTGAGAGCTACTTCACGGCGAAGCTCACCTTCGACCTTGTAATGGTTTTCAATTTCGTCACGAAGCTTTGAGATCTCGTCTTCGGTCAGATCCTTTGCTCTCTTGTCGGGATCGATGCCTGTCTTGGCAAGGATCTTCTTCGAGCTGGTAAGACCTATACCGTAGATGTAAGTGAGGGCGATCTCTACACGCTTCTGATTCGGAATATCAACACCGGATATACGAGCCATGTGATTATTTCACCTCTTTACGTTAATTTTTTTCGCAGCTTGCGCCGCGTTGTGCCGGGCTCTTTATCAGCCCTGTCTCTGCTTATGCTTGGGGTTGTCGCAGATGACCATTATGCGTCCGTGCCTTTTGATTATCTTGCACTTCTCGCAGATCTTTTTAACGGAAGGTTTTACTTTCAAAGTACTTTCCACCTTTCATCGTAGTTTTTTGCGTATTTGCGATCGGGCGATCACTTCGTACGCCAGGTTATTCTTCCCTTCGTGGGGTCATAGATCGATACCTCGACCGTTACCTTGTCGCCGGGAAGGATCTTTATATAGTTCATTCTGAGCTTTCCGGAAATGCATGCTGTAACGATCATTTCGTTCGGAAGCTTTACTTTGAACGTTGCGTTGGGGAGAGCTTCTACTACAACTCCCTCAAATTCAATGACATCATCCTTGGGCAAAATCAATTCCTCCTGTATCAACTATCATTCTGAATCGTGCTGAATCGTGTTTT
The DNA here is from genome assembly GCA_017529175.1 of Clostridia bacterium. The sequence goes on along the minus strand of JAFXNX010000033.1, from coordinate 2,973 downwards.
AATCATCCGGAATATTTGCGTCTGCCGGAAGCGATGCGAGATACCGCCTTACCGCGCCGTCTGTAAGTCCAGCATTGACCTCAAGGCGGGGAGCGTCCGGGGAAATTACGCTCAAGTGACAAAGCTTTTTCCTTTTCGGTTTCCCGATACGCCGTCTTCTGCCGTCGCAAATCTTTGCGTATCCCGCGCAAACTTCGATGGCGACCATTTTTCTGCCGCCGTATCTTCCGTTCACAGGGACGACCGCGGTGCCGACTTTTACGTCTGACATTTTTAATTAACCTCGGTCAGAAGGACCGGTCCGTCGTCCGTTATCGCCACGGTGTGTTCGTAATGCGCCGACAGTTTTCTGTCCGCGGTTATTACGGTCCATCCGTCAGCGAGCTGGATAACTCCGGGAACTCCGGCGTTGATCATCGGCTCTATCGCGATGACCATGCCGCGGCACAGCTTTACGCCGTGACCGGCAGTTCCGTAGTTAGGAACGCTCGGATCTTCGTGAAGATCGCGTCCCACTCCATGGCCGACGTATTCTCTTACCGCCGAAAAGCCGAACGACCTGACGTAGGAATCGACCGCGTGACCGATATCGCCTATGCGATTTCCGATCAGCGCCTGCTCGACGCCGCGTCTGAAGCTCTCTTTCGTAACTTCGATCAGCCGCATAGCCTCGTCGCTGACTTTTCCGACGGGAAACGTATTCGCGCTGTCACCGTGGTATCCGCCGATGAAGGCGCCGACGTCGATCTTTACGATGTCGCCTTCCTTGAGATATCTCTTCGGGGAAGGAATGCCGTGGATGACTTCGTCGTTGATACTTATGCAGGCGGAGGCGGGAAAACCGCCGTATCCGAGGAAGGAGGGACGGGCGCCGCATTTTTCAATGTGATGCCTGATTATCCTGTCCAACTCGGCAGTCGAGATCCCCTCCCGCACTGCTTCGCCCGCGAGCTGTATCGCCTCACCGGTGATACGCCCCGCGAGCCGCATTTTCTTTAACTGTTCCGAATTCTTAACATAAATCATGATTCAAATTCACCCGTGCCGTCAGGCGTCAAGCGCCGCGCTGACGAGCGCAGTGGTATCTTCAAGCTTTTCCTGACCTATTACCGTCTTGAGCTTTCCGCGCTTTGCGTAGAAATCTTTGAGCGGTTCGGTCTGCTCGTGATACGTTATAAGACGGCTCTTGACGACCTCCGGGTCGTCGTCCGCCCTGATAGTCAATTCTTCGCCGCAGTGACAGTTGTCACCCGCAGGTGAAGGATTATACTTTACATGATACGTCGTGCCGCATGCTTTGCATACGCGGCGTCCGCTCATGCGCTCAAGGATCGATTCGTCGGGGACTTCGATACTGATGACGTCTGTTATCTCAACGCCCATCTCTTCAAGCGCTTCGGCCTGAGGAACGGTGCGCGGAAAACCGTCAAGTATGAAACCACCCTTGCAGTCGGGTTCGGAAAGACGTTCTTTGATTATTCCGATGACTACCGAATCGGGTACCAGAGCGCCGCTCTCGGTATATTCACGGGCAGCTTTGCCCATTTCCGTACCGTTCTTAATGGCTGCTCTGATTATCGCTCCGGTGGAGATGGCGGGAATGGCATAGTTCTTTGAAATTATCTCCGCCTGTGTGCCTTTGCCCGCTCCGGGAGCGCCGAGAAGTATTAATTTAAATTCCCGTGCCATAGATCCACCAATTACTGAAGGAATCCCTTATAGTGACGCATCGTCATCTGTCCTTCGATCTCTCTTGCCGTCTCAAGAACAACGCCGACAACGATGATGATCGAGCTTCCGCCGAATGCGAGAGAGCTCATCTTGCCGCCGGATGCGATGTTCGCGATAAGCGGAACGATAGCGATGAAGCCGAGCATGATAGCGCCGATAAGAGTTATACGGTTCGTGATCCTTCTGATATAATCCGCAGTCGGTCTGCCGGGACGGATACCCGGAACGGAGCCGCCGTTGTTCTTAAGGTTGTTTGCAACTTCAACGGGATTGAAAGAGATCGCGACGTAGAAGTATGCGAAAGCAATGATAAGAACGAACGTGAGAACTGCGTAAAACCAGTGGTCCGAGCTGAAGAGGTTCTGGAATCCTGCCCAGAACGTTCCTTCTGTCGGAGGAGCGAACACCGCGATCGTCGCGGGGATCGATATGATGGAGTTCGCGAAGATGATCGGCATAACGCCTGTCATGTTCAACTTGATAGGCAAGTTGGAGCTCTGACCGCCGTACATCTTACGTCCGACAGTCTTCTTCGCGTACTGAACGGGAATTCTGCGTTCGCTGTCGGTCATGAACACGATGAACGTGATCATAGCGAGAGCGATGATGATAGCCAGGACTGCGATGATGATACCGACTGTGCGGGAAACATTCATCTTGTCCGGGTTAGCTATATAGTTCCACAGATTCAGAAGGAGCGACGGTCCGCGGGACACGATGTTTGCGAAAAGGATGAGGGAGATACCGTTGCCGATACCCTTGTCATTAATCTTTTCCGCAAGCCACATGACGAGCGCGGAACCTGCGCAGTAGCACGCTATGATGACCACAGCGCTGAACCATGCGGGATCTGTTCCCTGGATAATACCGTTGGCGTTAAGCATCGAGTAATATCCGAAACTGGTGAGAAGCGCAAGACCGACCGTAACGTATCTTGTGATCTGGTTGAGCTTCTTCTGACCCTCCTCGCCTTCCTTGGAGAGCTTTTCGAGAGCGGGGATCGCAACTGCGAGAAGCTGGATGACGATGGATGATGTGATGTACGGTGAAATACCGAGCGCAAACAGTGTTGCCTGAGAGAAAGCGTTACCTGAAAGGATATTCAGATACTGGAGCATCGAGCCGGACGTTGTGTCCATATAGCTGGACAGGATCTCCGGGTTGATGAACGGAACCGGTATCGTAACGCCTATTCTGTAGAGAAGAATGATGAAAGCGGAGAACAGGATCTTCTGTCTGAGG
>JAFXNX010000032.1 GCA_017529175.1 Clostridia bacterium | reverse complement strand
GTTCTCGGGTTCAATAAACCAGTCGATTTATTTAACTCTTCTATTCAGAATTTGTTGCACTTCACTTGACAATTCATCGGGTATAATATCCCGGGATTTGAGAAATACTCTGAATATAAAACATTTGGAGGTTCAAAATGTCTCAGGATACCGTAAAGCTGCTGAGGGAATGCGACGCGGGTGTAAAGACCGCGGTAAACTCTATCGACGAGATACTCTCCGATATAAAAAGCGAGGACCTTCGCCGCATAATGGACGACAGCCGCCTCAAGCATCAGTCGCTCGGCGACGAGATACACTCGGAGTTGCTCTCTCTCGATGAAAAGGGAAAAGATCCGTCCCCGGTCGCCCGCGCCATGACCTGGATGAAGATCAATTTCAAGATGACGGAAAAGCCGACGGACTCAACGATCGCAGAGCTTATGTACGACGGCTGTTCGATGGGCGTGAAGTCGCTTGCGAAATATCTCAATCAGTATGAAGCGGCAGAGCACTCCGCGAAAAGCTTCGCAAAGCACCTTATCGAGATAGAAGATACGCTTATGACCGATCTTCGAACGTTTATGTGATGTCAGGGGGCGGGGAGTTACCCTGATATTCAAGGGGGAACTCTGTTTTCAGAGTTCCCCCTTGATATTATTTTCCGAAATACTCTGCGACGTCTTTTAAGAATTTCGTGACGCCCAGATGCTGCGGACAGATGCCTTCGCACTGACCGCATCCGATACACTCGCCCGCGGCACCGAACTCGTTCGTAAGATTGTCGTAATACTCGCGCTGCGGAGTCCACTCCTTCGTCGCGATCTCCTGCCTGTCGGCGTTATAGAGCGAAAAATATTTCGGTATCGGAATATTCATCGGACATCCGTCGACGCAGTACGCGCATCCCGTGCAGGGGATGAAAACGTCTGAATTGATTATGCCGACGACTTCGCGAATAACGTTCATTTCATCCTCGCCGAGAGGCGAAAAGTCCTTCATATATCCTATGTTCTCGCGCAGCTGGTCAAGATTGCTCATACCGCTGAGAACGATCATCACGCCGTCAAGAGACGCTGCGAAACGGATCGCCCAGGATGCGACCGACCAGTCGGGATGAAGCGCCTTCATCTTTGCTTCAGCAGCCGGCGGGACTGCCGCAAGAGTTCCGCCTTTGACGGGCTCCATGACGATCACGGGCTTCCCGTGCCGGCGAGCGACCTCGTAACATTCCCTCGCGCGTATCGCGGGACTGTCCCAGTCGAGGTAGTTGATCTGAAGCTGAACGAACTCGAGCTCGGGATGCTCCGTCAGAACTTTGTCGAGTATCTCGGGCGTGTCGTGGAAGGAGCATCCGAGGGTGCGTATCAAGCCCTCCTCTTTCTTTTTCCCGATCGTCCCGAACGCGCCGAGCTCGATACACTTCGCATAATTATCGCGGTTCAAGTCGTGATATAGATAATAATCAAAGTATCCCGCTCCCGTCTTTTCGAGCTGTTTTGAAAAAATCGCCTCAACGTCGCCCGGCTCTTTGGCAAACGCGGCGTGGAACTTTGTCGCAAGAGTGTAACCGGACCTTTTGCGGCGTTCCGTAAGGACGGGTCTTACCGCCTCCTCGCTCTTGAAACCGCAGTACATCCACGCGGTGTCGAAATAAGTAAATCCTGCGTCTATGAACTCATCAGCCATTTGCATGACCTGTCCGACGTCAATCGACGAACGGTCCTTCGGGTCTATACGGGGAAGTCGCATCAGTCCGAAACCGAGCTTTTTCATAATGACCTTCCTTTTTAATTTATATTTCAAATCAATTATACATATCTCCGGCATGAAAATCAAGCGAAACATTGCAAACGCAGACGCGAGATTGACAACAATGCCACAGGGTGATAAAATCAATATGTAAAAACACTGCGGGAGGAGCTGCACCATGACCGTGATAGTTTGCATAGATTCGGGACGCGGTATCGCTTTTTGCGGCAGGCGGCGCTGCACTGACCGCGGACTCGCAAAGAGGATATCGGAAAAATTCGGCGACGCGTATTTTGACGAGCTTTCCGACCCCGCGCCGATGATCGGCCGCGCCGAGCGTCTTGTGATATACAGATGGAACAGAAAATACCCCGCGGACGTTTATCTGACAGCTGACCCCTATGACGAGGGCTTTCGTCTGTCCGGAATATCGGACTTCAAAGGAACGTCTCACGACAGGATAACGGAGGAAGTATGGGTAAGAAAAACAAAAGAGTAAACGGCGCACCTCCCGTCCCGAAGTTCGCTTTATATATCGTATTCGCCGCGGCTCTTATCATCTTCGCCGTACTCGTCATGACGGGGCGGATCCCGCTCTTCGGCGACAGCTCGCAAAGCGAGGGCGTCGAGGTCACGCCTTCCGCCGCTTCAAGCACGTCAAAGTTTGAACTGTCGGAAGTTCCCGCGTATGACGGCATTCCTTACGCCGTCGTCAACGGAAACTTTCCGTTCTTTACAGACGCGGACCTTACGACCGAGCCGTTCGAGGCGTACTCTCCGCTCGACGGTCTCGGCAGATGCGGCGTCGCGTACGCGAATATCTGCCCCGCGCTGATGCCGACGGAAAAGCGAGGGAATATACAGAGCGTGAAGCCGACCGGCTGGCGCCACGTTGAATACGACTTCGTCGACGGCGGCTCGCTCTACAACAGGTGTCACCTTATCGCGCATTCTCTCGCGGGCGAGGACGCGAACGAGCGAAACCTCATCACCGGAACAAGATATATGAACACTGAAGGCATGGTGCCTTTTGAAAACATGGTTTACGACCACGTCAAGGAAACCGGAGGACACGTCCTTTACAGAGTGACTCCGGTATTCAAAGACGAGGAACTCGTCGCGCGCGGAGTCCTGATCGAAGCGTTCTCCGTCGAGGACGGCGGGGAGGGAGTCTCGTTTTGCGTGTTCTGCTACAACGTTCAGCCGGGTGTTGTGATAGATTACCCGACGGGCGACAGCTATGCCGAAGGCGCGGACGTCGAAGTGAAGGATTATATCCTCAATACAAAGTCGAAAAAGTTCCACCTTCCGACCTGCGAGCACGTCGCAGAGATCTCGGCTTCCGCAAAGCGTGAATTCCTCGGAACGAGGCGGGAACTGATCGACGAGGGCTACGTTCCGTGCGGCGGATGCGACCCGTAACGCAATATTTCGCAAAAAAACTACCACTCAGGGCAGTTTTTCTACCACTCGGCGAAAACGTATTTACATTTTGACGACCCCGGATTATACTGTAACCGTAACGGGAACGAACTTGAAAGCAAGGTGAGGACGTGAAGCTGAAGATCGAGATCGGAGAGGGGCTTGAAAAGGAAGTCGTCCTCCGCGCTCCGGCGTTCGACGACGACGTGAGACGGATCCAGCGCGCGATCGAAAAGGCGTCGTCCTCAGGCGGCGAGATCGCGCTGAAGAATTCCGGCGGAGAAATATACGTTTCATACTCGGAGATATGCTTCTTCGAGGCAAACGAAGACCGTGTTTACGCCCAGACGCCCTCCTCCTGCTACGTGTGTCCGATGCGCCTTTCGGAGCTTGAAGAACTGCTCCCCCGCGCCTTTTGCAGAGCGTCTAAGAGCGTTCTTATCAACACGGCGAAGATCCGCTCGCTCACGAGGTCTCCGACGGGAGTCGGAGAGGCGGTCTTTGCAGGGACCGAAAAGACCGCTTTCATATCCCGTATGTATTACAAAATAGTTCGAGAAACTATCGAAGAAACGAGGTTATCAAAATGAAAAAGACTGTCAATGTCAATTTTATCAAAGGATCGAACAGTATTTTCTGGGGGATCGTACTTATCCTCGCGGCGGTATTTTTAGTCCTCGGCGGACTTGATATCAGCCTCGGCTACGGATTCACCACCTGGAACATAATCCTCGGCGTTCTGTGCGCCGCATGGTTTTTCAGCCGCCTCATCAAAGGAAAATTCGCGCAAACGATCTTCCCTCTCGCGTTTTTGTTCCTGATCTTCGAACCGACCATCGCGCACGCGCTCGGAAAAACAGACGAAAACCTTATTTCGAACTGGACAGTCATCCTTGCGGCGCTTCTTCTGACGATAGGTCTTTCCGCGATCCTTCCCAAAAAGAACGGCGGTAAAAAGTTCATCGAGATCGGCTCGAAGACCATAATGCTCGACGGCGCGGATCTTTCAGACGCCGTCATCAGCGAAAACGTCGGAACGAGCCAGGTCTACATCACCAATCCCGAGCTCTACGAAGGCGGCGGCACGATCCACATAAACGAAAACGTGGGCAAGATCAAGCTCTTTCTCCCCAAGAACTGGCACGTTATAGTCAACGAGAGCGAGAATCTCGGATCCGTAAACATCGTCGAACAGGAAGACGGAGTTTACGACAAAACGATAACTCTCGATATCTCGGAGAACGTAGGATCGATCACGGTGGTGTTCGGCTGATTGTAAAAAGTGTCGGGCGTCCGAACGGACGCCCGATATTTTTTCTTTGTCAAAAAAATAAAAAATCTCTTGACAGACCTCTTCTTCTGTGATACACTATGTATCACGATACATAGTGTATCACTATCCGGAGGAATAAATGAGAGACCAGAAAAAAGATGAAATAGAGATGGCTGAGCGCCGGGAGAAGATGCTTGACGTCGGCTTCCGTATATTTTCGGAACACTCCATCGAGGCTGTGCCGATGCAGAAAATAGCCGAAGCGTGCGGCGTGGGTTACGCCACTCTTTACCGCTACTTCAACAGCAAGCTCGTATTCGCTATCGCCATAGCGACGAAAAAATGGGACGAGTTTTTTGAGATCGTGGAGGAGGAATACGCTCGCCGCGGCGGAACGCATATGAATGCCGCAGAGGAGCTTGACTTCTATCTCGGGTGCTATATACTCCTATACCGCGAACACCGCGATATACTGAGTTTCAACCAGAATTTCAACAGTTACGTGACGCACGAGCACGCAACTCCGGAGCAGTTGCAGCCCTACGGCGCGTCGATAATGAACTACGTTAAAAAATTTCATTTTCTGTATGAAAAAGGAAAGACAGACGGTACGATAAGAACGGATCTGCCGGAAAATAAGATGTTCGTCTCGACCATGCACATAATGCTTGCGGTCACGGCTCGTTTCGCGGAAGGCGTGCTCTACCGCGCGGGCGGGGAGGCGGACCTGACCGAAGAACTGCTTCTTCTCAAACGATCGCTTATGGCGCAGTTTATTTTAAAACAGTCGTAACGCTTATTAATGTATTTTTTCACAATTATGATACATTATGTATCATATTCGAAAGGACGTTTGTATGAAAACCAAAAAAATCATTACGTTTGTTTTGGCGATCCTGATGGTATTTCAGGTCGCATCGTTCGACGTCTCGGTCTTTGCCGCATGGGGCGGCACGACCTGGGAGGTCACCTGTTCGGGAAACACATTCACAGTCATCCGTTCGGGCAACATATCCTCGAGCCAGAGCGTCAGTTACCGCACAGTCGGTCTGTCGGCTCTCGAGGGTTACCATTTCAACGGCGTATCGGGAACGCTGACTTTTGATAAGAACGTAGATCGGATGAGCGTTACCGTCACCGAAAAGCCGGGGACGACCATTCCCGGGATCTATGCGTACTATAAATATCAGAACGTCGACCGTACCTATCGTTTCGAAGTTCTGGACGAGAGCGGATTCGTGCTGGCGGACTGTACCAAAGGGATCGGTTACTCAAGCTTCGGGATCGACTCTTCAGCGTACAAAGTAAAGACGATCCGCGCAAATACCGATACGATCAAAGTGACCGACGGCGGCTTCAAGCAGGCGTACCACGCCGTGCCGACAGAAGACTATTTCGACGCCGCCGCTCCGCAGGAGTATTTGAATGTGAGCGGCGCGAAACTCTATGCTACCGTCAATTTCGAGGTGGCGGAAGATGATGAAGGATATCAGTATGTCCAGATCCTCTCCGACAACGCCTCCACCTATGACGCGGACGGCAGCGACGGCGTGCCTTCCGAGGTCAAAAAATCGCTTTATATGGCGGGTTTTGAACAGTATAATAACAGGATAATGAGAAATTTTTACACGTACGGTTTTCCGGTGACCGACGTCGCGGACAACGAGGGCAAGGCGAAGGCATGGGACAATTCGGAATTCAACAACAGCGTAGGCGACCTGATCCGGCAGAATTTCAAGAGCGACTCGCGCAGCTCCGACGGACGGCTTATCATTCCGACCCGCCTTTCGTTGCTCGTGATCCGCTTTGACGCCTCGGGCAACGGGAATGACGATTGGTTTGCCCAAAATATCAAAGTCAATATCCAGGCGGTCGCTTCGGCTCCGCGGTGCATAAACGTTCTTATGGCGCAGGGTCTGAACGCGAAGCACCATCGTGTGACGGTCTCTCTGGCATTCGATCAGATCGTGAACGTCACCGGAGTCCCGACTCTCTCCACGTCCTGGGGCACGTTGAAGTATGAAACCGGAAGCGGCACCAACGTTCTTGCGTTTACCGGCGAGATCACGGCGTCGGAAGGAACTCAGATGGAGATCACCGGGCTTTCCGGTACGGTCAATAACATAACCGGCGCATCGTTCTCATGGGAGGGTACGCAACCTTTGGATCTGACCGTCGGCAGCACGCGCACGCCGCAGAGCGTCGACGGAGTCATACAGATCGGGAGCGTTTCCGACCTGCTGTACTTTGCCGACAGGATAAAAAGCTATCCCGCGACGTCCGCGGTGCTGAGCGCCGACATCGATCTCTCTCGTGTCATGAGCTTCACATCTATGGGCGGCTCTTCCGGCTACTCCGGTACCTTTGACGGAAACGGACACACGATATACGGGCTGAAGACGGCCGATCCTTCAAACGGATACGGCGGATTCTTTGCGAAGATCGCCGCGGCAGGCGCGGTCAAAAACCTGAATTTCGAGGCGACAGATCTTTCGTACGGCTCGTCCGTCACCTGCGGCGTCGTCTGCGGACAAAACAACGGCGCAATCGAGAAATGTACGGTCTCCGGCACGCTGTATATGCGCAATACCGCAAACGCCTCGGGAAAATCTGCCGGAGCTGTCTGCGGTCAAAACACGGGGACAGTAAAGGATTGCCTTGTTTACAACGGAGATAATGCGTATATTCTCAACATCGGCAACTGGAACTACCTGACGGTCGGCGGAGTTGTCGGCAGCAACAGCGGAACGGTAGAAAGCTGTCTGTATTACTCCAGATATGCGATCACCTCGCGTACCGGCATTACCCGCGGCGCGATCGTCGGAAACAACAGCGGTACTGTACGCAACTGCTTCGGACTGCACCATAACGACAACTATTTCAGCGGCTGTGTCGGCAATGATACCGGTACGGTCGAGGATACGAGCTTCCTTGAAGCGGAAGAGTTCGGCGGCGGCGCCGTATGTTATCAGCTCAACGGCAACGTAAACGACGGCAGCGGGCCCTGGGGTCAGAATATAGACGGATATCCTGTCGATCCCGTACCTGTTCCGGGCGGTCCGGCGGTCTACGTTTACAAGCAAGGGACCGCATATACGAATACCCGCTACTATTCATATACTCTGTTAGTATCCGGACCGTCAAACGTCAGAGTAAAGGCGGTGCAGAACTCGTTAAACGAAATATGTCCGGGAGAGGCGCCGAGCGGCGCCGGAATACGGATCACGGTCGACTACAGCAAAGACTGGGCGCTGCGGGCGATCAACGCCTTAACGGGCGAGACGACGGTCTTCAGCAAGACAAACGATTTTAACGAGATAGAAAGAGAAGGAGAATACGAATTCAATATGCCGGCGGGAGACGTGACGATCTCCGTCGTCCTGCTGCCGGTTCGCACAGCGTCATTCTTTGATTATAAAGGTTTTCTGCTTGAAAAGAATTATCTTATGGTAGGAGCTGTACCGGTTTATTACGGGAATACCCCGGAGAAACCGGCGGACACGCAGTATTCATGGTATTTCGACGGTTGGGAGCGCGGAAATACCGTTTACGCGCCGAATGAGGCGCTTCCCGTATTGAACAGCAGCGTCTCATATTACGCGCACTTCCGGAATGAGGTCAATTATTACGATATCACTTTCCAAAACGATGACGGAACTGTTCTTCAGACGGAAAGTCTGCCGTACGGCGATACGCCGGAATACAAGGGACAGATGCCTGAGAAAGAGGGGAGCGGCGTTATATCCTACCTGTTCAAGGGTTGGGACGAAGAGATCGTCCCGGTCACGGGAGAAAAGACCTACGTCGCGACTTATTATCAAAACGAATCCGGCGCGCTCGGCGATTTCACCTGGAGCGTCAGCGGCGGCACATTGCTGACTGTCTCAGGTGCCGGCGCGTTTACGCTTGACGATCCGTTAAATCCATATCCGTGGGCAGAATATGGAGATCAGATCACAGATCTTGTGATCGAAGAGGGAGTTGCGGGGATCGGACCATCGGCGTTCGCAAACTTTGAATCCCTTGAAAACGTGTCGCTGCCGACGACGCTGACCACGGTCGGACAGCTCGCTTTTGCAAACTGCGCCGCGATCACTCGCGCCATATACGCCGGGAGCGAGACGCAATGGGAGCGCGTCTTTGTCGACGACGGCAACGACTGTATGACGACGGCGCTCGAGTGCTCCCTGCACTCGATCCGTGAGGACGTCAAAGCAGGCGGCTCCGTCAGCGCTCCTCTCGGAGCGGCTGTCGGCGATACGGTCACATTTACCGCGTCGCCCGATCAGAACTACCTGATAAAAGGAGCAAGAGCGTACTGTTACGTCGACGGCGTCGAGACCGATATCCCTGTCTCCCGTCTGGACGACGAGTTCACGTTTGAGATGCCTGATGCGGACGTTTACGTTTGCGCGGACTTCTTTGTCAATCTGTCGGGATCCGATAACTACGTCGAATGGACTCTTTACGACGGCGTCCTGACTGTGGGGGGCTTCGGGGTAATAGAATCCAGATCGAATTATTTGTACGGTAATTACAGTGACGAGATAACGTCGGTCGTCATCGGCGGCGATATCTTCGAGATCGGGGATGGTGCTTTCAATCTTTTTTCGAATCTGAAAAGTGTTTCCTTCAGTGAGGACAGTCATCTGCAGTATATAGATAACGGCGCTTTCAGCCACTGCGCGTCTCTTGAAGCGATAAATATTCCGTCCGGGGTGGTAAGTATCGGCGAATATGCTTTCGGGCAGTGTGAAAAGATGACGTCCGTGTCTTTCGCCGCTGACAGTGAGTTGAGATCGATCGGCGAGGGAGCGTTCTGCCGGTGCGAAACGCTTTCATCCGTCAGCATTCCCGCGGGAGTTGAAGATATAGGACAATATGCTTTCTGCGGCTGCAGCAGTCTTGAAACGCTGACGTTTGTTCAAAACGGCGAGCTTGTCGGTATCGGTGATGGTGCATTCGAGGATTGCTCTGCGCTGAAAAGGGTCGATATTCCGGATAACTTAAGATATCCCGGCAACGGGATTTTCAAAGGATGCACGTCTTTGGAATGTTTGAACATCCCGAACAGCAGCAGTCTTCCCGCGATCACCGAGGAAATGTTCAGCGGCTGTGAAAATCTTACCGAGATCTATATTTCCTCTTCGGTCGGCAATATTTATAAAAATGCGTTTTTCGGCTGTCCTGCCGATCCCGAAATATATTACAGGGGCTCCGAGGCGGGATGGAATCACACATTCATCATTACGGAAGGCAATTACTCACTGTTTACGGAAAATATCACGTTCGGACAGCGCTCGATCTATTTGGAATTAAGCACAATAATAGATCCCGTGAATACGTACGTGCCGAACGGCGGGACGCCGAATGAAACGGTGTCCGTCACCGTCGTACCGGAGCAAGGATATGTTGTTGAGAATGTCTATTTCGTTTATACGGAAAACGGTGAGGGAGTAATGGTCGATACCGACCGCGACGGCTCGGTTTATTCCTTTGTGATGCCCGACGCCGACATTACGCTTTACATCGTCGGCGGCCGCTATATACTCTCGGATTATTCAAACATTACATGGGAACTCGACGGCACCGCGCTGACGCTCTCGGGCTCGGGCGATATGCCCGTTCCGGATTTTGCAAGCGGCGAGACCTATCCGTGGAAAGAATACGACGAGGAGATCAGCACGCTCACAGTCGGAGATGGGATCACGAGCATCGGTGAGTCCGCGTTTGAAGATTGTATTTCACTGAATACGGTCGCTATGGCGTCGAGCGTGACGTCGATCGGGCGTGAAGCATTCAAAGGATGCGCGATTCTTACGAGCGTTGATCTGTCCTCGGGGCTGACTTGCATAGGCGAGAGGGCGTTCTCGGATTGCGTATGTCTTCTTAGTGACGTCGTGTTCTCCGAGGGACTGACCGTTATCGAGGATGAGGCGTTCCGCGGGAGCAGTATCTGGTCGCTTTCTCTGCCGCTCTCGATCGAGAGGATCGGAGACGGTGCGTTTGATATGTGCGATCTCCTGTCCGCCGCCTACGTATCCTACGCCGGAACAAGAGAGCAGTGGGAAGGCGTCGCCGTAGGAAGCCGCAACGACGTACTGGATGAGGATATGATGCACTTCGTCAAAGAGGCGATCGACCCGGGCGACGTCGACGGAGATGGTATCGTGACTCTGAAGGATATTTCCGCTCTGAAAGAATATATCGCCGGAACCGAATCACTGTCGATAAACGTTTCGAACAGCGACGTCGACGGAGACGGAGTGATAACTCTGAAAGATATCAGCGCTCTGAAAGCGCTGATCGCGGGATAAGTTTAAATAAAGCAATGCGGGCTGTAAAAACGCAAGTTTTTACAGCCCGCATTGTTCAGAGCGAAGACAAACTTGCAAGAGCGGCAATGATGTGAATAATCAAGTTATAAAGCTTGCATAACATCATAAAAAACAATGTGCATTGTAAAGAAATGAGGCGGGCAAAATGCCCGCCACCGGAGAACCCCAAAAACCTTATGGTTTTTGAGGACCCCCTAAATCATTGCCTTTCGGCGCTCTCACCGCTCGACGTATTTATATACGCCTGACGCGGTGAGATCACCAAATCTTGCGGCGTTTCTCTCACTCTGCCTCAAACTGAAGACTTTGTCTTCAGTTTGAACAATGCGGGCTGTAAAAACGCAAGTTTTTACAGCCCGCATTGTTTTAGACATATTAAGATCACTCAAGAATATACGACGCGACGTACTCCGCGCCGTCCGGCTTTGCCGCCGGCTCGGATATTTCAAACGCGTGATTTATTTCAAGCTCGGTCAGAACGGAGTC
>JAFXNX010000031.1 GCA_017529175.1 Clostridia bacterium | reverse complement strand
TGTGCGGACGCCCGTATTATTTTTCAGTTTTCGTCTTTCGCCTTCGAAAGATGTGTAAAATGTCTCTCGAGCGCCGCCGACGTGGCGGCTATCTGATCTATGACTTCGAAAACGGTCCTCTCCATCTCGGACCCTTTTGAATAGTCCGCCTTTATGACGTAATCCACTCTGCCGTCGAGAAGCATCCTGTCGGCGACCGATCTGTCGTTCTGATACACGGCGACGGAGTGCCCTCCGTTCGCTTTCGTCAGCTTCATCGTGGGGATGTCGGTTATGCCGTCGCCGAAATAGATCATATTTCTGAACGGTATCCTCCTGTGCTCTTCCGGCATATATTCGTTTACGATCTTGTTGTCCGCCGTGTCGAGAACGCCCTTGTTTATTCTGTATAAGAACTGCGTCTTGCTCGTATAGTTTACCGCGGTAGCCGGCCAGAACGGAACGCCCTTTTCGTTGAAGCAGAAAGACGCTGCGTATATCATCCGGAATTCGCCTGCGATCGGAGTTCCCTCGATTATCTCCTTGAGGCCCGACGAGATTATGTAATGCTCCGGTATCAGACCGCGCTCCTTCGCATACTCGTTCACACGCGAGAACCACGTCGCAACGCCGGAAAAGAGCTTTACCTCTTTACCGATCGCGCGAAGAGAGTCGCGCGTTACGATCTGCCGCCCCTCGGACAATTCGAGCATCTTATACATATATGAAAGGATCGGATCCATACTGTACTTCTTCGTGACCCGGTCGCATTCCTTCCAGAACGACGGCGCATCCATACCGAGAGCGGGAATGAACGCGTATTCCTGCATATCCTTCGGCGAGAGCGTCCGGTCGAAATCGTACATCAAAGCGATTATATTTTTCTTTTTCATCGAAAATCTCCCCGTTATTGTTTCCTTTATCTATTTTATCACCGTTTCGGGACGATTTCAATACAAATCCGAAAACGGGGATCCCGATGCTCATTTTATTACAAAAAGCGCTCCGAAAAATCGGAGCGCTCATACCTGCACTTTATTCCTGTTTGTCAATACGTTCATAAGTTCAACTATGACGTCTCTTTGTGCCGGTGTCATTCTCCGAAGCTGTCGAACAATTGCAGTTTCTTTTGCGCTCAGCGCAATACCACCGCCTTGCGCTTCAAGAAGATAGTCAGTAGTTACTCCGAGCGTCTCGGCGATCCTCTTTACGGTCTCGAGGTCAGGCTGACGCTTGTTACTGATGTATCCGTTGAGCGTGGTAGGGGCGATATTAAGTTTGATCGCAAGTCCTTTCTGCGTGATATTGTTTTCACGCAAAACGACCTTGAGTCTGTCACCTAAAGACGTTTCTATCACTCCTTTCCGCATTGTTCAATTTTATACATTATATATTATGTATGAATTTTTTTCTCGATTATTCACAAATAGAGAAACTGTTCACGTTACCATACTCAATGCGCGAATAATTTTGCATAATTAATTTGATAACTATTAATTATTAGATGAATTGTCAAGTGAAGTGCAACAAATTCTGAATAGAAGAGTTAAATAAATCGACTGGTTTATTGAACCCGAGAACTTTTTTAGGCCTGGCGTTGATCAACGCCAGGTTTTTCTCGAGCGTTTTGGGAGAGACACGTGA
>JAFXNX010000002.1 GCA_017529175.1 Clostridia bacterium | reverse complement strand
AGTTTCGGCCGACGAGGGCGTGTAGAACGCGACAGCGTTCGTAGCGAGCCCCAACTACCTTTTTTTGTTTGAAGGGGCTCGAAAAGACGAACTCTCTGAGCGCCTCCGGTGGAGGAAACAGCGAAGAGAGTGAGGGTCAGCGGTCGAAAAAGCCGGAGGATCAGTCACGGCAGTGACCCGACAGGCTTTTCGGGCACCGATGACGTTAAGGTAAAATGCGCAGCATTCCAAAAGCTCTCTTTGTAACTCCCCGACGATAAAAATGAGCAGCTTCGCAGCTGCTCATTTCAGAGCGAAGACAAACTTGTTAGAGCGGCAATGATGCGAATAAACTAAAGGACAAAGAAAGCATAACAGACACAAACAGATAACGCAAACAAACGATCAATGGCGGGCAAAATGCCCGCCATCATTTTAGGGGTCCTCAAGGCGAACAAAGTGAGCCTTGGGGTTCGCGTTGCCTTTCGCCGCTCTCGCCGCTCGACGTATTCATATACGCCTCACGCGGCGAGAATCGACGAATCTACCTGCGTTTCTCTCACTCTGCCTCAGACTGCAGACTTTGTCTGCAGTCTGAAATGAGCAGCTTTGCAGCTGCTCATTTTTATCATATTCTTATATTATTCTATTGTCTTCTCGATCGTGAGGATGTTTTTACCGTCGCGGTATTCGTAACGCACGTCGTCCATGCTCTTCTTCACCATAAATATCCCGAGACCGCCTATCGGACGTTCGTCTGCCGAAAGGGTCACGTCGGGGTCCGGCTTTGCGAGCGGATCGTACGGAACTCCGCCGTCGATAAACGTGATCATGGCGCGGCGCGGCGCGTCCGCGGCCTCAAAACGGATGGTGGCGGAACCGACTTCCGGCGCATACGCATAGTGCGCAATATTGACGAAGAGCTCTTCCACCGCGACGTCTATTTGCATCTGCGCCTTGAGCGAGCAGTCCATACTCTCAAGTCTTTCGTCGATGAATGAAAGCACGCTGTCGAGGTTTTCAACCGTCGCGTCAAGCGTCAGCTCGTCGCAGTCATCATCTTTATCCGCTCCGATATAGCTGAAGCTGAGCATCGTTATATCGTCAAACTGCGGCGCGTCGCCGACGAAAGCGTCGATCCCTTCGCGCACGTTCTCCAAAAGCTCTTTCGGAGATGCGGAAGGCAAACGGTTGAGCGCTTCAAGCATTCTGTCCGTGCCGAACAGTTCGGATTCATGGTTTGTCGCTTCGGGAACACCGTCCGTATATACGAACAGGCTGTCGCCGGGATGAAGCTCGAATTCATGTTCCTTGAAACGGATCCCTTCCATCGTTGCGACGGCGGGAGAATGGCGGTAAACGACAAGCTCGTACGTACCGTCCGCGCGGCGTATTGCGGGATGTTCGTGTCCCGCGTTCGCGGCGATACCTTTACCCGTGGATATCTCGATCACCGCAAGCCATACGGTGACGAAAAGTTCCGCTTCGTTTCCTTCGCAAAGCTGTTCGTTGACATTGTTCAAAATCTCCGCGGGGCTCTCGCCGAGCTGAGCACGGTTCTTAATAAGCGTCTTTGCGATGACCATGAACAGAGCCGCGGGAACTCCCTTGCCGGAAACGTCCGCCATGACAAGCGCGATATGGTCGTCATCCACAAGGAAGAAGTCGTAGAAGTCGCCGCCGACTTCCTTTGCGGGCGTCATTGAAGCGAAGATGTCGAACTCGCTGCGTTCGGGGAACGCCGGGAAAATACGCGGAAGCATATCCGCCTGGATCTGAGTTGCGACGTTAAGCTCCGCGCCGATACGCTCTTTTTCGGCGGTAACGGCGGTCAGATTCGTGATATATCCGTTGATATCGCTTTCCATCTGTTTAACGGAATCGCAAAGGGTCTCAACCTCGTCGCCAGTCCGTATTTTCAGTCTGGAAATAGCGGAATCGTTCTTCTTTTCACCGCTGCGGTCCTGCACGAACGAGCGCGCCGCATCAGTGAGCATATTGATCGGTTTGATAAGAGCTTTGGCGATCCCAAGAAGGATGAGCGCGATCAGCGCGACAACGGCAATTCCAACGACCAGCGTGACGTTGCGAAGATAACTCGCTCTGTCCTGCATGATGTCGTCCATTGAAACATCAACGCCGACAAGCGCGACCGGCTCTCCTTTCTCGTCAAATACCGGCTCGCCGGAAGTACACAGCCATCCGTAGGTGTCGTTGGAGATAAACGCGGGGATACCGTATTCCGGGTGTTCAGCTTCTTTTGTAGCTCCCGAGATCTGATGCGCGGTACCAAGCTGACACTGGTCTTCCGTACGGTCTGCGTCCATGATGTACGTGCAAAGGTCGCCCTCCAGCTTCTGTACGTACAGATATTTGATGTTGTTATTGTCTTTGATGTCGAAAAGAACATCGAGCAGCTCGTAGTAACGGTCGTCCTTGATGGCATTCGCCTTTTCATCATATTCTGCGCGATATGCCTCGTCGCTCCAATACTTATCGTCGTCGTAAGTTCCTATCTGCTTGACCGCTTCGTAATAACGCATAAGAGCATCCGCGTCAAGCTGAGAAGCTGCCGTCTTTGCGAGGTTGGACGTGAGCGTTTTGTAGTGATCGTCCATTGTTGAGCTGTATACGCGGTAACTGATCGTGACCACGATCGCCGACAAGATCAGAGCGGCAATGATTATGGTCAAAACAGTTTTGAAACGCAGTGAAACTACTCTGAATTTCCTTTTGTTCTCTTTTTTCGTCATCGTATTCATTCCTTTCAGATCAGGAGCAGATTGACATAAGTGTTGTTAAGCGGCGAGTTATATATTACCGAGGAGACTATCTCTTCGCCCTCGCCGCAGGAATAATCGGGCATATACGCCTTCAAAAGATCGACTCCGAACATGGCGCACAAAGCGCCGCTCGCATCTTTCAGCTGAGATAGTGATAAATCGGTCTCGGTGATAAGAAGCTCATTCCCCTGCGGCGCTCCCATAAGGAAGCATACGGCGCCGTCCGCCTCGATCGCAAGGGTCTTTCCTCCGAGAAACGCGTTTTCCGCAACGCAAAACCTCACGTACCTATCCGGCCACTCCGCGTGCGGATGCGATCGGAAAGCAAGGTTTCGCATACGGTTGTATTCTTCCGGCGAAACGGGATAGATCTTTTGCGCGCTCTGTTTCTCCGGATGTATTGTAACGAGCCTGAAACAGGCGTCGGGTACAAAATCGAAAGTACTGTAATAAGGTATCAGCGACTGCGTTGCGGGTTTTCCGAAAAGCGCGACGTCGTTTTTTTTCGCATAGTCCTCAACGTATCTGATCAAGGCGCCGTAATACCCGTTTTTGCGGTATTCGGGAAGCGAGCCGCCGGCATAAAGGTATTTTGCGCTCCGCCGCTCATTTCCGTTCACGAATGACGCATCAAACCAGTGCAGAACGCTGACCGGCTTATCGTCGACCGTGTAAACGGTCGTCGTAACGTGTCCGCGGTTTTCGCGGTAAAAGAAGCGAACATAGTCTTCATTGTCGCGAAAACAGACTTTCCATATTTCGCACAGCGCGGGAATATCCTGCTCTTTTGCGAAACGTATTGCGTTGTCCAAGGGCTCACACCTCCACGGTAAGAGTATTGAAACCGGCGTACCGACGGTAGAAGAAGCGTTTGGATTTTGCTTTTACCATCTGAATACCGAGCGACGCCAGGTTTTCCTCGTCTTCATAGTCGCGCCCCGTTTTCATTGCAAAGGGATTGAAGTTGACCGCGTTGTCGCGCAGATGTAAGACAGTCGTTCCGTCCGTTTCAATACATACCGTAAGCTGGATGTATTCATCACCCTTTTGACGGAACGCATTTTCGATGATCGCCTGGCAGACCTCTTCCACACACATGGTAACGTAATATATCTGCTTTGGAGTTGAGCCGTTCTCTTCGCAGAACGCCTCGGTCTTACCGATCAGGTCCGAAATGTCCGTGGAATTTGTATCAAGCAGATATGAAAACACGAGGTCCGATCCCGACCGTTTTTTCAGACGGCAGAGCGGGATCCAGACGGCAAGCGCGCCGAGTTCCGCTCCGAGAAAAGTTAGCCAGAACCATTTGATACCGAATAAAGAGAAGATCAGCGCAAAAGCGGTAAAGCAGACAAAGGTGCGCATCTGATTTATCATAAGCACCGCCTTTTCCCTGCCGATGGACTGGAAGCATGAGCTCCACACAATACTGAGTCCTGCAGGTATCACCGAAAGGCAGAAGAGCCGCACGGCAAGCGCTCCGTCCGAAGCGGCGGCGTCTGTCAGTCCGAAGACGGCGCAGACCGAAGGCGCGAATATGGCGAAAAGCGCGGCAGTCACACCGCCGGATACGACGCCGACCTTGATCGCGACCGTCATTACTCGCCGTATCGCGTCTTTATTATGCTCCGCGAAGAATGTGCCGCACAGCGGCTGAACGGTATCTCCGAGAGCGGTATAGATCGCAAGCGCAACGTAGGATACGTTTTGTACTATATTCATCTGCGCCAGCGCGCCGTCGCCGCCGAGGCGCATCAAAAGATTGTTCACGATAAGAAGCGCCGCGAACTGACCGATAAAGCCGAATGAAGACGACATTCCCGTTTTCAGCACCGGGAATATCAGCTTAAAATCCGGCTTTGAAGGGCGAAAACGAAGGATCGCCCATTTTCTCGTAAAGTGAAGTAAAAAAATACATATACCGACGGCTTTTCCGAGCACGGTTGCAATGATCGCGCCGCGCACGTCCATTTTGAAGACGAGCACGAACAGCGCGCTGCACGCGATGTCGGTAAGATAGCCGGCGAGATATCCGGCGCTGGCGAGTTTTTCATTATCGTCACAGCGCACGCAATAGTAAAGCAAAAAGTACAAAAAGGTAAGCGGCGCTCCCAAAAACATGATCTGCAGATATTCCTTCGTATAGTTCCACAGTTCACTTTGCGCGTCCCCCGCGCCGAGCACCTTCAGAATATACGGCATCAGCAAAAGGCCCGACACGGCGATAAGAACGCTTACTGCCACTGCGAGCATAAGCATTTGCGAAAAGATCTTGACGCCCTGTTTAGCTTTTCCCTTACCCAAAGACCTTGTATAGTGGACGGACGCGCCGACGGCAATGCCTATGTCAAGAACATTGTAAATCATATAGACCGGAGCGACGAGCGACATCGTTGCAAGCCCGATCTTACCGATTCGGATACCGACGAACAACGCGTCCGCGATATCCCCGAGCGCAAGTCCGAGCGCTGATATGAGCGTCGGCCAAAACAGTCTGCGGAACATATTGTCCGTAAACGATTTGCTTTTCAATGTATATGATGCGGGATCGCTCATAGCGCTTTTCCTTTCCAGATACGGACCAGTTCCATCGGACGGCGCAGCAGTTTATGCGTCCGAAGACCGTCGATCCCCATGTCTTCTTCTGAATCTACGATTTTTACACCGGGAGGCAGAGCGCGGTAAAGCGCCCATTTGATAAAGCAGTCACACCGGTTATCCAGCACCTTGCAGAAGCTGATGTCAAATATTTCCGGCGTGATGAAAATACCCGCGACGTACGCGACGTCCTCGCCGTCCGCCTTAAACAGAACGCCCCACATACGCAAAAGCGACAGGTGGCGAAGCGCCGTCTCGGCGGGCGCAGTATCTGCAAGGTCTCCGTCACAGCGGGCGTGCGCCCATTTCCGGTTGATCGTCATCGCTCTTTCGACGTTGCCGTCACACAATGGCTCCGACGACCACTCAAGCGCAACAGAGCGTCCGAGATTGACCTGATGACGCAGATGCTTGAAATCTTTTCCGAAAAGCGCGATCTGCTCGTCCTTATCATAAAGATACGGGTAGTCGTCGCGGCAGGCGGTAAAAGAGAACCTGTCCGGATACTCGCTCTCCAGAAAACCCCGGTCGTCATCACTTACGTATGCGAATACAGGAGACCCCTGCTGCAGCAGCGCGTCGACAAAACGCCTTTTCCCGCTCTTTGATCCGCAGGGAAAAAGATATACGTTATCACCTCGCGCGCCGTATTTGACCAGGAAAGCGTCGTCGGATATACATATACTGTACCGCTCGCGCTCCTGCCATGCAAACAGAGATGCGAAAGCATAGATGTACAGCGTGCTTCCGGATGCCGCCCGGATGGTCTCAACACGGTCCATTTGCGACAGAGTGATCGGAGTAAACTGAAGTAATGTCCTGTTGCTTACGTCCGACGTCAAAGCTGTCTCCTCCGATCCGAAAAGAGATCGCCGCGGGACTCGATATCGACAGACGGCATCATTCGATATTCAGAATATCTACAAATCCCGTAACGTCGAAGATCTCCATGATCTCCGGCTTGACGTTCACTATCTTCATATCGCCCTGTCTGTTCATTACCTTCTGAGCCGAAAGAAGCACGCGAAGTCCTGCGGACGATATGTAATCAAGCTCATTAAAATCGAATACGAGCTCTGTGATCCCGTCCACCGAATTGCGAAGTTCCGTCTCGAGCTGAGGAGACGTCGTTGTGTCAAGGCGTCCTCCGAGAGCGACAGTCAGTTTTTTGTCTTCCAGATTCTTGTTGATAGTCATTTTATTATACACCTTTCTTTGTAGGATTTTTTTCGAATTTAATGCGCCGATGCGCGTTGAGCATACGTTGATACCGCCGCTGTTCCGGCGTCACGGTACCTTTTTTATCATTCAAAGAGAATTTTCTCAATAAATCAGAAATTTCCATACGATGAAATCCATCGTATGGCTCCGCATAGCGTCTTAAAGCGCGACAAGGTCCCGCCCGCCGGCGGGAAAGTCTTCCCGCCGGCAATGCCGGATCCCGGTTTTTAAATGATCAGATGTCGCTGCTGTTGTTCATTTTTTCGTTTGCGTCGAGAATCGAGCCCGCAGACATCGTCTGGTTCTGACTCATTGCAGATTCGGCCTTTGTGACGCCTAATGTAGACGACATGTTCTGAGCGAGATTTGCGGAAGCTAATTTGTCGGTAAGTCCCGCCTTCTGCGCTTTGCCTGAATAGATCACGGAAGCTCTCTGAGCTGTCATGGGAGTCGATGCTCCGCCCGCTGCCTGGTCGAGTTCCTCATCGGAAAGCTCTGCTTCGTATTTCTTGTTTTCGTCCATTGTTTTTCTCCTTGTATAAATTAATTTTGTTTTGGTCAAATAATCGTTTCCCTCATCGGGATATTTGTTGTATTCAGATCAGCGTCTGTATCGGTACGCAGTCTGCGCAAAACGTGCCTGAAGAGGTGCTGATCCCGCGTCCTGCAAACGTTCCGCCGCATTTTTTGCAAGTGAAAGTTGCGAAAGCGCGCGCTCCTCCCGCCGCATCGTTTGCCTGCTCGTCGCTAAGTTCTTTGTTTTCATTTACGAGTTTCTTTTCGTCTTCCATTTCTTTTCTCCTTTGATTTTGATAATCAAAAATTGCTTGCCGGTATGTACCTTATTTATTTTCAAGCATACTTTTCAGCATCGCGAGCGCCTTTTGATGTCTTATCTTTACCGCGCCGTAGCTGATGCCGAGCTGCAGCACGATCTGCGTGAGTTGCAGACGGTCGTAATAACGGAGCACTATTATGTCGGTAAGCTCCGGCGGCAGTCTCTCAAGCGCCGCGGCAAGCTCATCGAGCGTCTCCGCGTCAAGAACTCCGTCTTCAACGGACGAGTCGTCCGATAAGTCCTCGGGGATCTCTTCCGTCGGACGGGTCCTTCTGTAATAATCGATAACGGTGTTGCGCGTTATGGAATAGATCCATGTGCTCTCTGACGCCTTTTCGGGATTGTACGCATCCTGCGAGCGGTATGCTTTAAGGAACACGTCCTCGCACAGATCCTCGGCGTCGGAAGGGTTGTTTACCCGCGAGCGGATATATCCGAGCACCTTGCCGCGGTATTCAGTATACAGCTTTTCCTGTTCAGCCGTCGTCATGTGCGCTCTTCCCCCGGCTTCTTCGGCGCCGGCGTGATACCCGCCGCCGCGACAAGATCAAGCTCGTCATCGCTCAGCTCCCGTTCTTTTATCCGTCGGTGAGCCGCGTCGATCACCGCCTGCAGTCTGGCATTTCCGTCAATACGCTGTAGGTCAAAAGCTTGAAACAGCCGCCTTTCCGTCATCGTCACACCTCCCTTCCGCTGTCCTTTGCTCTTCATCTGTTTATACGCAGCAAAATTTAATATGGCAGCGGATCTTTAGATTTTTTTCGTTTTTTATTTTTCGGTTTTAAAGAATTACTTTAGTTTTTTCCGCCGCCGTTTGCCTTTCATATATTTATACGCGGCAAAAATCAATATGGCAGCAGCTTTTCGTAATTTATTTTCCGGTTTCTCCTCGCCCCTATTCACTATTCACTATTCACTATTACCTATTCACTAATCCTTTATGTCCAGTCTCTGCCTTGCAACGAGCTCCGCAAAGAATCCGTCCTTTTCGATCAGCTCGTCATAGCTTCCGTCCTCGACTATCTTTCC
Organism: Clostridia bacterium; assembly: GCA_017529175.1. The sequence goes on along the minus strand of JAFXNX010000002.1, from coordinate 20,853 downwards.
TTTGTCGAGAACTATGATCCGGTCGCACTGACGGATGGTAGACAGACGGTGCGCGATAACGATACGCGTACACTTCATTCTGTCAAGAGCTTCGGAGACCTGTCTTTGAGTTATGTTGTCAAGGGCGCTCGTCGCCTCGTCGAACATAAGTATCCTCGGCTTCGGAGCGACGGCGCGGGCGATGAGCAAACGCTGGCGCTGACCGCCGGATATGCCGCCCTGCCCTTCCGATATTATGGTGTGCATCCCCATGGGCATCGCGGCGATATCTTCGTCGATACCGGCGATCGCCGCCGCTTCCCACGCATCGTCGAGCGTCAGCCACGGAGCGCTGATGGTGATATTTGAGAAAATATCTCCGGTAAACATTTTACCGTTCTGCATGACCGCGCCTATCTTACGGCGGAGCGATTTCAGCTCGAGCTTTTTGATATCGCGTCCGTCATAATACACCGCGCCTTTTTGCGGCGTCTCGAATCCGAGCATAACGCGCATAAGAGTCGACTTGCCGCATCCCGTTTTTCCAACCACGGCAACATACTGCCCGGGACGTATCTTCAGCGAGAGATCGTCGAGGACGGGCGGCATATCGTCAGTATATCTGAACGTTACGTTATTAAGTTCTATCGCGCCGGACAGACGGGTGACGATCTGTTTGTCTTCCGCCACTTCCGGGATCGCCTCCATTATCGGCTTTGCCATTTCAAGCGACGGACGGATCTGCGCAAGACCTACTGCGATCCCCGTCAGCGCCGCAAACGCGCTGCTGACCATTCCGTACGCCGAGTTGAACGCATAGTATTCCGCAACGGAAACGCCGCTTTTTACATCGGAGATATACATAATGAGAGTTCCGATGAGCGATATCCCGAGAGTGATGACCGAACCTACCTTGAGGAATATCGGCGGATCGTACTCGAGCTTCGCCCCTTCGGCGTATAACTTGCCCCACTTTGCAAACGCTCTTTGTTCCGCGCCCGCGAGCTTGATCTTCTGTATGCCGGAAATGAGCTGATAGCTCATACCGTTCTCTTTGCTCAGATTGAGCATCACCTGACGAGTGATCTTCATCTGCACAAGCACGTGGATAAGCGTGACGGCAAGAGTCGAAAGAGTTATGATTATCGCCGGCGCAACGAGTGCCGGAGCATAAACGAATATCTGCGATATGTATGCAAGCGACAGTATGGAAGCCATTCCGGTGGTGAGGATCATATCCGTCATGTTGCTGCAAAGGCCGTTTATGTAGCCCGCGCGGTTCGCAAGTTCGCCCGCGCTGTAATCTTTGAAAAATGAAGGAGGAAGCGAGAGAATCCTCATCATCGCGGCGGCCTCGACCGATACGTTCAGTTTAGTACCGATCCTTGCGATAAGCATAGCCCGCACCGAGGTGAACAGAAGAGCTCCGACCGTGGCGGAAATCAAAAACGCCGCTACGCCGAGAAGCGCCCTCATACTTCCGGATGCGATAACGTCCGAGAAGAGAACGTTGTTGAGCCACGGAGTGAGCATACCGATGCCGGTCACCGCGATCATCGCGGCGACTATAAGCACTATATCCGCGGCGGATATCTGCTGGACGATATACCTTATAAGACTCTTAATTGTCATTATTTTGAGAGGGAACGGCTTATAGAACGCAACTGCCTCTTTCAGGATCATATCCTGATTTCGGCGGTTGACTCTGACGCTCTTCCCCGTCTTTCTGTCATAGAAGCGGTAGCCGGAGAGGCCGGACGGTATCAGCGCGACCACGCTTCCGTCGTCGCTGCGCGTGCCGAGCATCGCGCCCACGGCGTCGTGATACCACCCCTTCTCAAGATATACGGTCCGGCGCATAAATCCCGAAGGACGAAGAAGGTACTCGAGCACCTCGTTCATATCCTTTATATTGTCGGGAACTTCCTGGGGTTTTACATGATAAAACTTTAAGATCTCGCCGATCGCGTCCGCGGTTATTTCACGGTCGTCGTTGAGCGCGGCGTTCATACGCCGTCCCATAACGGCGCTTGCCATTTCTTCAAACGATTCTTCGTAAACTGCGCGGTCCGCTTCTTTTCTCGCGCGGATCTGTTCGTCAAACCAGCCCATTTATGTCACCTCCTCACTCCGACGTCACGAGCGCCTTATAAGCGCCGCCTTGCGCCATAAGTTCGTCGTGAGTTCCGCGTTCAATGACGTGACCGTGGTCGAGAACGATGATCTCGTCACAGTCGCGGATGGTGGAAAGTCTGTGAGCTATAACGATGCATGAAATGCCCCGGTCCTTGATCGACTTGACGACTTCATACTCGGTCTTCGCGTCGAGCGCGCTCGTCGCCTCGTCCATGATGATGATCGTCGGGTCTTGAGACAGGACTCTCGCTATCTCCATACGCTGTCGCTGACCGCCCGAGAAATCCTTGCCGCCTTCGGTTATCTTGTACTGATATCCGCCTTCGCGCTGCATGATGTCCTCGTGGATCTGCGCGTCGCGGGACGCCATGATGATCTCAAAATCCTCGATGGAATTGTCCCACATCTTTATATTGTTTGCGATAGTATCTTCAAAGAGAGTAATATCCTGGTCAACTACCGCCACGGATCCGGTGAATACGCTGCGGTCTATCTCGTCTATCGGCTTGCCGTCGAAAAGGATCTCGCCGCTCCACGGCTGATAGAGACCGGAGATGAGTTTTGAAAGAGTCGACTTGCCGCAGCCGGACGTTCCGACGAACGCGACGCGCTGTCCCTGCTTCAGCTCGAGACTGAAGTCCTCAATAAGAGGAGGGGCAAGTCTTGAATAGCCGAACGTCACGTTTTTCATGACAAGGTTTCCGGAGAGCTTGTCAAGCCCTTCGCCCGATGCCTCGCCCTGCGCGGCGGCGGCTATCTGACCTGCGAAAACGGGGTCTTCCGGATATTCCATAACGTCCTCGATACGCTCCATGCTCGAGCGCATCTCCTGCATCTGCTGACCGGAGGAGATGAGCTGCGCGGCGGGGGCTATGAAGGAAGAGAGAAATCCCTGAAAAGCGAATACCATACCGACGGTGAATTCTCCGCGCATCGTAAGCCATACGCCGAGTATCAGAACGACTATGCTCATCACCTCGGATATGATCGTCGGGATAAGTCCGAGATACTGATTGATCTTCTGGAATCTTACGTTCTGCGTATTGACGGACGCCTGATATCCGGACCATTTCTCAAAGAATCCGTTTTCGGCTCCGCTCGATTTGATCGTCTCTATCATCTCAATGCCGGATACGGTCGCCGCGGCGAGCTTGCCGCTGTCGCGCATCATAACACGGGTGACGTTGATACGTTTTTTCGATATGTAACGGGATATGAATATTTGAAGGAATACCGAGAACAGACCGACCAGAGTCAGGATCCACGAATATCTGAGCATCACCACGAGATAGAATACCATCATGATCGTGTTGAGCGCCAGCGGCGCGAGAGTATTCACTATCTCGCCGGCGATACTCGCGTTCGATTCCTTGCGCATCTGTATGTCTCCCGCCATACGCTGGGAGAAAAACTCCATCGGCATACGCAGGACTTTCCACATATAAGTACTGTTTCCGACGACCGCCATCTTTCCGTCGAGACGCAGGGACTAGATCGCCTGTATCCACGCGGCGGCAAGATTGATAAAGATCGCGACGGAAAAGCATATCACGAACGGTAAGAACCAGTCAGGTTCCGTTCCGGTGAGCAGCTTGTCAAGGAAAACGCGCGAAAAGCCCGCGCCGATGATACTGATAAGGGACGCGATTACCGTGGTGATAACGACGAACGCAAAAGCGACGCCCGCCCCTCTCATCCGTTTTTTCGCAAAACCCATAATGCTCTTCGGTTTCCCGCTCGGCTCGAAGTCCTCTCCGGGCTCGAATATCAGACATACGCCCGTAAAGCTCTCGTCAAAAGTCTCAAATGAAACGGTATAGTCGCCCTTTGCGGGGTCGTTGAGGTATACTTTGTTTCCCTTAAAGCCGTTGCAAACGACAAAATGATTGAAGTCCCAGTGAACGATGCAGGGAAATTTTCCCTTTTCGCGAAGCGTTTCCGGCTCGTAGCGAAATCCCTTCGCCGTGAAACCGTAAGCGCGCGCCGCTTTGAGTATATTGCCCGCTTTGCTCCCGTCGCGGGAAACGCCGCAGTCGCGCCGCACCTGCTCGAGGGGGACCCATTTATTATAGTATGCCATTATCATGCAAAGGCACGCCGCTCCGCATTCGAGCGCTTCCATCTGCATGATGACGGGTACTTTGACCCTGCCTTTTGTGACAGGCTGTTTAAGTTTATTCTGCGCCATACCGTCCTCTCAAAATCAAAATATCAAGGAAAAGAAAGCGTCAGTTCGTAACGTAAGTTATCGGCGCGACTTCTTTCGTGCTCCCGTCGTCGACGTGCTCCTCTACTCTGCCGAATATGCACCATGCAAGTATACCGACAAGCAAAACCAGAAGAGCTGCAAGCACGATCCATACCGACGGTGTGGTCACCTTGATATAATCGTTGAGCGACTCGGGTCCCGAGACCTTATTTATGCTTTTTTCTCTGAATATGGAATTGTCTCTTTCATTACTTGCCATTATCCTGCCCTCGTTTCGGTTATATTATGACTTGACAGACAATATTATTAAAATTATATTATTATTTTACATTATAGATAATACAAAATCAAGTATTTTTACTTATTTTTTGTTAACGTAATGTTGACGGGATATATAGTTTGAATTATCTGAATTCTTCCTTTCGGGCTCCTTGAATCATCCTCTTCCCGAAGGGCTGACGATGAGGGATGGCGGCAGGATAACCGGAACTCTTACGGAAGACGCGTCTCTTGATACGGCAGTCACAAGGACCGAAGGAAACGCAAGCGAGACTCACGGTGTCCCGATCCGCTTCAATACATCCCATGAAAATAACCCCTAAAAACTCTTTCATGAACTTGCCGGCCGATAAGTCATGGCGCACTGCGAATGACGCGGCTCCGGCGCGGCGATGTTGATCTCTAAGAAAAAAATATTCAATATCTGATAATTTGATACGATTAAAAAGGCAGTTGATCCGCCGTTTGCGCTGATCAACCGCCTTTTATTTTCATATTTGTCAATGTTTCGTCGTCATCTCAAGCTCGATGTTGAAGAAACCGCCCCCGATCTGCATCGGAAGGACGCGGTCGCCTTTAACTGCTATCTCTTCCCCGCCCTCGAACACAAACACTATCTCCTTCTCGCTGAGTGAGAATCCGCTCCACGGAAGGTCCTCCCACGCGAGAATGCCGGTGTTTTCTATGTTTTTCTTTATCGCGTTGACAGTCTCTGCGTCGACCGGCTTCTCGCTGTTATAAACGACGGAGTCTTCGTATTTTGATTCTTTGCGGTTCGTACCCGTCCCGTCGGGCTCAAGCGTCAGAGCCGCTCTGGTATATCCGTCGTCTCCTCTTTCCTCGCTGAAACGGATCTGCTTCAATTTCGCAACGTCGGGAAGCGCGACCCTCTCGCCCGCCATCGCGCCGCAAAAGAGTTTTGCGATCTTTTTCGCGACGGGAGGCGCTATGATCGGGGACTGATTGTTTGAAAAGCTGATCTTCTCGCCGCTCGCGTAAAGAATACGAACGCTTCCGCCGAAGTTTTCGGGAAGGCCGTGCGTCGTCGAATGATGCCCGTTCCCTTTCGCGAGGCCGCACTCGTTCACAAGGTCGACAAGTGCGGGAAATATATCCTCTTTGACGAGCGCCCACGCGCGCTTGCCCGGGGTATAACGCCTGTTGCCTTCGAACGTTTCAAGGAACAGAAACGTTCCGCGTTTCGCGGGAACGGCGAAGGCGGAGATATAGTCGAGGTCCATTGCGTGGTCGTCTGTCTGCGGCTCGGGGGATATGCAAACTCCGCCGCCGAGCGCGCTCGTCGCGTCGAAGAGCGTCATCTCCCTTGACTCGATCTTATCCGGTGCCGCGGTGTCGAGCGTCGCGTCAGTTCCTCCGCACATACCCCGCTCCGTCTTTTTGAGAACGACGATTTTTGCGTCGTCCGCTCCGTCGCCCTTCTTTAAAAAATCGAACATACCCTTCTCCTTCTTATACCGCTTCGCGCCGGAACTCGAAAACAATCGACGGCGCGTCGCATACGCGCATCAGTGTAGAAAGTCTGCCGCCCTCGTAAACGAAGCGGTCAAATCCTCCCCATCCGTAAACGGACGGATCGCGGTCCGCGATAAGGTACTGACCTTTCGGCGCGCTCTCGTAAAGGGAACGCAGAACGTGTATCCTCGTATCGACTCCGTCGAACGTCATTCTGTCGCCTTCTATTTTTATCTCGACAAATCCGTCCGCGCTCTTCCACACTCCCTGCAGCTCGTCAAGGATACCGTCGACTATCTCGTAATTTCCGTAGCGGGAATTCGAAGTTTTCTCCATTACGGTCTTGCTATCTCCGGTGATCGGGAAATGCTCGACGAACTCAAGTTTTCCGTCGCGAAGCGTTATGCTTTTCACCGTCGCGTAATCGGAATACGTCCCCGCGTAGCGCATACCGTCCTTTTTAAGTATCAATTCAATCGCTCCGTCCGACTCCTTAACCTTGAAGGTCGTATCGAGCACCGGAGCGTTTCTCCAGAGGATGACGATATTTTTCCCGTCTATCTCTATTCTGCTTCCGATAACGCCGCGCATTTCCCACGCGCCGTTAAGTTCATCTGTATATTTCATACCTGTCTCTCCTGCCGCGCCTCTTAAACGTTAATAATCCTCTTTTTACCATTATACAGTACTCCGGCGCTCTTTTCAAGATTGTCGCCTCATTTCCTTGACACAAAGCGGAATAAATGATAAAATTAAGTAATGATAAGTCACAAAGGAAAACAGAGATATGGAACTGATACAGAGTTTTTCGGTGGATCATACGCTGATCGTCCCCGGCATTTTCGTCAGCAGGACGGACAAGGTCGGAGACGGTACGGTGACGACTTACGATATACGCCTCATTCGGCCTAACAAAGAGCCCGTAATCGACGTCGCCGCTATGCACACACTCGAACATATAATTGCAACGTCTCTTCGCAACGATCCCGAATGGAAGGACGAGGTGGTGTACTGGGGACCGATGGGATGCCTTACCGGATTCTATCTGATCCTCAAGGGCGAGCGCTCTCCCGAAGAAGTATACGAACCGGTCCTTGAAGCGTTCAGATCGGTAGGCGACGCAAAGGAAGTTCCGGGAGCAAGCGCGGTCTGCTGCGGGCATTACCTTATGCACGACCTTGAAATGGCGAAGTGGTACGCCGCAAGGTTTGTTTCCTACCTTGAGGCAAACGCGACGCGACGCGAGATTTTCGAGTATCCGAGGACGGACCGGACCGTGACGGACGACGGACTTAATTTCTACGATTCGTAAAGCAAAACGGGATCGGTTATAACTCAAACGGGAGGTCGATCGAGTTGGACAAGCTCATTTTCATACCGGCGTACAAACCGGACATGAGACTGCCGAAGCTATGCGGCGAGCTGTCGGAGTCATACGACGTGCTCGTCGTCGACGACGGAAGCGGAACAAATTTTGACGACGTCTTCGACGCCGCGTCGGAATTTGCAAAAGTTTTGAGATATGAGAAAAACCGCGGAAAGGGCGGCGCCCTGAAATACGGCTTTTCAAAGATACCCGAGCTCTTCCCGGATGCAAACTTCGTCATCACCGCGGACGCCGACGGCCAGCACACGCCGGAGGACATAAAAAAGGTCGCGGACAAAGCGGAGTCTTGCGACGGGCTGGTACTCGGCTCGAGAGAATTCACCGGAAAAGTTCCGGCGCGCTCCGCGTTCGGAAACACGATGACAAGGTGGGTGTTCAAGCTCGCATCCGGCGTTAAAGTCAGAGATACACAAACCGGGCTTCGCGCGTTCGGAAAGAAATATCTTTCTGAATTTGCCGCACTGAAAGGCGACAGATACGAATATGAAATGACACAGCTTATGTACTGCGCCGAAAACAAAATACCGATACACGAGGTCGGGATCGAAACGATCTACGAGAACGACAACGAAACGTCTCACTTTCACCCCATAAAAGACTCGTTCAGGATATATAAGATAATTTATCTCAACTCCTCTTTCCTGAAATGCGTGACGTCGTCGATATTAGCGTTTCTGATCGACTTCTTCATCGCAAGCGTGCTCCAGTCGAGAGTCTTCACGGCGACTCCGCTTATCGACGGACCCGCTTTCCTTCAAAGCATCATAACGTCATACTCCGTTTCGATGACCGTCGCCTGGATCGTCAGCTCTCTTGTCAATTTCTTTGTCAACAAAAAATGGGCGTTTCACTCCGACAAGAGCACGATCCGCTCGATGCTCGGATTCTACGCGCTGGCGGCTCCCGTATTCGTCCTCAAAGCGTTCGTCTTCACTCCCATCCTCGAAGCAGGCAGCGTGTCGTTCAAGATAACTTATCTTATCGTCAACATCGCAATGTATTTCTTCAATTACATCATCCAGAAGAAATTTATTTTCAAAAAGAAAAAGTAGATCAAGGGAAAACTCCTAACCCCTAAGTTTCACGTCGGTATCCCTCGACTCCGCTTCCACCGAAGCTCCGCTCGGGATGACGGGGGGTGTAGAATCATGTAAACCGACGGTAGAGTGAGCCGCGCATCTCCTTGAAATAAAGCATTTTGACTTGTTTTGTTCATAATTATATGGTAGAATGAGTTATCACTTTGAAAGGAGACCTGTCTTGGAAGAGCTTAAAAACATAATAGCGTCAAACATAGCGACACTGCGCAAAAAAAACGGAATGACCCAGGCGGAGCTTGCGGAAAAACTCTGCTACTCGGATAAAGCGATATCCAAATGGGAGCGCGGCGAGTCTATCCCCGACGTTATCGTTCTGAAACAGGTCGCCGATATGTTCTCCGTGACCGTCGATTATCTGCTTTGCGAGCACGAAGACAGCGAGCCGCTTCCCGATTCGAACGAAAAACAGACGAGAAAGAATAAACTGCTGATCGCGGCGATCTCGTCCGGCTCCGTCTGGCTCTTTGCAACGATCGCATTCGTTATCATGAATCTGATCGACGTTCACATAGATATCGGAAACTGGATGCTCTTTATTTACGCGATACCCGCGTGTCTCATTGTGGCGCTCGTTTTCAACTGTCTGTGGGGATCGAAGATCTTCCGCGCTCTAATTGTATCGCTTCTTATGTGGACTCTGCTGCTGTCGGTATGTCTGTCCCTTCGTACGTTCAACGTATGGCTGCTTCTCGTAATAGGAATACCGGGACAGATAATCATCCTTCTCAGCTTCGGCATCGGAAAGAAAATTAAAAAATAAAAATCACCGGAGGACCTGTTATCCTCCGGTTTCTTTTTTGTACTGTAAATCAGTTTTTATACTCCTCTATCAACGCTTTGAACGACGGCAGCGAGCGTTTTATCATATCTGTCGAAACGCAGTATGAGATCCTGACGTAACCCGGCACTCCGAAACTGTCCGAGGGAACGAGCAGGAGCTCGTATTTTTTCGCCCTCTCGCAGAACGCGGCGGCGTCCGCCTCCGGCGCTTTTACGAAAAGATAAAACGCGCCGTCCGGATATACGCACTCATAACCGTAATCGGTCAGATTTTTGTAAAGAAGATCTCTGTTCGTCTTATACACCGAGATATCGGACGTCATACCGAGACAGCGTCTTGCGACTCTCTGCATCGTAGACGGAGCGCAGACGAATCCGAGCGCGCGTCCCGCGCCGCATACGGCGGCGAAGACGTCTTTGTTATCGGCGGTCCTGTTCGACACGACGATGTATCCGATACGCTCGCCGGGAAGGGAGAGCGATTTGCTGAACGAATAACATACGATCGTATCGTCGTACAGATTTATAAGATACGGAACTTCGGTCGAGTCGTCATACACGAGCTCGCGGTACGGCTCGTCGGCGATAAGATATATCGTGGTGCCGTATTTCTTTTCCGCCGCTCTCATAATATCGCACATCGCCGTAAGGCGTTCTTTTTTTATTACGACGCCTGTCGGATTGTTCGGCGAATTGATGATAACTGCTTTGGTCTTCGGGGTGAGGCACGATGCGAAAGCGTCAAGATCGACTTCGAAGGACTCCGTATCGGCGGGCGTGACGACGAGCGTCGCGCCGGCGCGTTCCGCGAAAACGCGGTATTCCGGGAAGAAAGGCGCGATTACAACGACCTCGTCGCCCTCGTTTACGACGGCGCCGAGCGAGACCGTCAGCGACGCCGCGGCGCCGCACGTCATGTAGATATCGTCCTTCGTGACGCCCGCGTTAAAGCGCTTGTTGACGTCGTCCGCGATCGCCTCACGCGTCGCGTCGTCACCGACAGCGGACGTATAGCCGTGAAGCGATACCGACGGGAAATTATCGAGAAGGTCGCGGATCGAATCGTCCACGGCGCACGGCGCCGGTACGCTCGGATTGCCGAGACTGAAATCGTACACGTTCTCTGCCCCTATCGCGCGGCGGCGTTCGTTGCCGTATTCAAAAATGTCTCTTATGACGGAACGCACCTTGCCGAGCGATTCCATCTTCTTGTTGATATTTGCCATACTGTCTCCGATGTTATAACTTCAAATCAAAGTACTTCGATACCGGCGCCTCTTAAAAGCGCTTCGGTCTTTTCATTGTCGTCGACACGCGCTACGATGCTCGCGTGGTCCGCCTTGTTTGCGATGACCGCGTACATATACTCGATGTTGACGCCGCCGTCGTCAAGGATGCGAAGGACTTTTGCAAGTCCGCCCGCTTCGTCCGGAACGAAGAAGCATACGACCTCGCGCACGTTGAAGGTCTGACCCGCCTCTTTGATTATCGCGGCGGCCCTCTCCGTGTCCTCGGCAATTATTCTGAGGATCCCGAACGTCTTTGTGTCGGCAAGACACAAAGCGCGAAGGTCGACGCCGTTTTTTGCGAGAAGGTCTGTGACGTCGGAGATCGTTCCCTGCTTGTTTTCAAGAAAAATCGATATTTGTTTTACAGCCATGTTTTCCTCCTTGTCGGCGTTTTGCCGATCGATCATTTCGGTTTACTGACTTCCATTTACACTTATATTTTCGTCAATCGTGAAGCCGTCTTTTGTCGATAACTCTGACTGCTTTTCCTTCGCTTCTCGCGATCGTCTTAGGAGCTACAAGATGTACCGCGGGAGAAATACCGAGCATATTCTTCAGCGCTTCCTTGAGTCCTCTTTCCTTCTCCGCGACGTTCTTTACAGTGTCGTCGAACTGCTCGGGGAGGAATTCAACGTAGACGTCGAACGTATCGCTGTTGTTGACGCGGGAGAGCTCTATCTGATAGTTGCACGAGAATCCCTCTTTGATGAGGACCGCCTCGATCTGCGACGGGAATACGTTGACGCCTCTGATTATCATCATATCGTCGCTTCTGCCCATCGGCTTCGACATCCTTACGTGCGTACGTCCGCAAGAGCACTTCGTTCTGTTCAGAACGCAGATATCTCTCGTTCTGTATCTGAGAAGCGGGAACGCCTCTTTGTCAAGGCAGGTGAAGACGAGTTCTCCCTTCTCACCGTCCGCAAGGACTTCTCCCGTCTCGGGGTTGATGATCTCGGCGATGAAGTGGTCCTCGTTTATGTGCATTCCCTGCTGTTCCTCGCACTCGAACGCAACACCGGGACCCGACATCTCGGTAAGACCGTAAATGTCGAACGCCTTGATGCCGAGAAGTTTTTCAATATTCTCTCTTATCTCCTGAGTCCACGGCTCAGCGCCGAAGATACCGGATTTGAGCGGAATATCGTCGGGACCGTAGCCCTGCTCTTTAAGCGATTCTCCGATATACGCGGCATAAGAGGGCGTACAGCAGAGAATCGTCGCTCCCAGGTCCATCATAAACTGGATCTGGCGCTCCGTATTGCCCGACGACATGGGAAGTGTCAGGCACCCTACTTTCTGCGAGCCGCCGTTGAGACCGAAGCCGCCCGTGAAAAGTCCGTAGCCGTAGCTGACCTGCACGACGTCCTCTCTCGTGCCGCCCGCTGCGACGACCGCCCTCGCGCAGCACTCTTCCCACATATCTATGTCTTTCTTTGTGTAGTATGCTATAACTCTCTTTCCCGTCGTACCTGACGTCGAATGGATCCTCTCACATTCCGAGAGCGGAACTGCGAGCATACCGTAAGGGTACGTTTCTCTGAGCTCCGCCTTCGAGATGAACGGAAGAAGATGAAGGTCGTCCACGCCGTGTATATCTTCGGGCGCAACGCCTTTCTTGTCCATCAGCTCTCTGTAAAACGGAACGTGCTCGTAAACGTGCTTTACCTGCTTTACCAGCTTTTCGTCCTGGATCTTCCGGATCGCATCCGGGCTCATTGTCTCGATCTCGCGTTGAAAATACCTTTTTTCTTCCATCTTTTCACCTTTCCGTCACGCTCTTCCGAGCGCAAACGCCTTTTTGTTAAGCTCTGCGAATTTTGGAGCTACGGTGTCTTCAATGGCTTTGAGCCACTTTTCCTCGGAAAAGTCAAAATATTTTGAAAGTCTGCCCATGAGGACAATATTGACGCATTTAGGGGAGCCCGCGGAAAGCGCGAGGGAGAGCGCGTCGATCTCGTCGACCGATATCCCCTTATCACGGAGAACGCCGAGCGCGTCCGACGGATATTCCGCGGCGCCGGTGATGACGGGCATCGGGTCGATCTCTTGCGAATTTACGACGATCTTTCCGCCCTTCTTAAGGCACTCCGTATATCTTGCCGCTTCGAGCTTTTCAAACGATACGATGAAATCCGCTTCCCCTCTCGCAACGATCGGAGAATACACCTTTTCGCCGCATCTGACGTAAGTCACGACGCTTCCTCCGCGCTGGCTCATGCCGTGGACCTCGGAAACTTTTACGTCGTACCCTTCGTCGGCAAATATCTTCCCGAGCAGTTTCGATGCGAGAAGCGAGCCCTGACCGCCGACTCCGACGATCATAATATTAACGTTCTTCATCACTTGTCACCTCCGTCTATCGCGCCGAACGCGCAAAGCTGCGAGCAGACGCCGCATCCTGTGCAGAGCGTCGCGTCGATACACGCCTTGCCGCCTTTGATGCTTATGGCGGGACAGCCGATCTTCATGCAGGCGCGGCAGGTACGGCACTTGTCAGAGTCGACCGCGATAGGTCCTCTGTGCTTGACGTATTTGAGAAGCGCGCAAGGACGGCGGGAGATTATGACTGACGGCTCGGATACTGCGCTTTCCTCTTTGACGACACGCTCCGTCTCTTTTATGTCGTACGGATCGACGACTCTCACGCGTTCAATACCGAGCGCGCGGCAGAGAGCTTCAAGGTCGATCTTCGTCGCGGCGTCGCCCTTGATATTGTAACCGGTCGTCGGATTCTGCTGATGTCCGGTCATTCCGGTTATGGAGTTGTCAAGTATTATTACGGTCGAATTCGTCGCATTATATGCGATATTCGCAAGACCTGTCATACCGGAGTGCATAAACGTGGAATCGCCTATCACGCACACCGTTTTGGAGTCAAGTTTTCCTTCTGTCGCCTTGTTGAATCCGTGGATACCCGAAACGGACGCTCCCATGCAGAGCACGGAATCTATCGCGCCGAGAGGGGCAGCGGAGCCGAGCGTATAGCATCCGATATCGCCGAGGACCGTGTATTTGTTCTTTGAAAGAACGTAGAACAGTCCGCGGTGAGGACATCCCGCGCACATTACGGGAGGACGCACCGGCAGGTTTTCGGGCGCCTTCTCATATTCTTTCGCATCGAAGCCGAGCGCTTTCGCGACGATCTCCTGCGAGAACTCTCCGACCATCGGGAAAAGGTCTTTTCCCTCGACCTCAAGTCCGATAACGCGGCAGAACTCTTCGATCACCGGATCGAGCTCTTCGATCACGACTACTCTTTCGCACTTTGAGGCGAATGTGCGTATCAGCTTTTCGGGAAGCGGATTTACGATACCGAGTTTCAGAACGGAGACCGTGTCGCCGAATACCTCTTTGACGTATTCATAGCACGTTCCGGAAGTTATTATGCCGAGCTTCGAGCCGTCCGAGTATTCCGCTCTGTTGAGCGGCGACGTCTCGGCAAATTCGGCAAGGCGATTCGTGCGCTCTTCCACGAAGGGGTGGCGCTTTATCGCGTTAGCGGGAGCCATGATATATTTCCCGGGAGTCTTTACATACTCGCGAAGGGGTACGTCGGCGCGCTCTTCCATCTCCACCGCGCACTGACAGTGAGCGATCCTCGTACACGTTCTGAAGAGGACGGGGGTGTCGAACTCTTCCGAGATCTCGAACGCCGCCTTTATAAACTCTTTTGCCTCCACAGAATCCGACGGTTCGACCATCGGAACTTTTGCCGATACGGCGTAGTGTCGGGAGTCCTGCTCATTCTGGGACGAATGCATTCCGGGGTCGTCCGCGACGCATATAACCATACCGCCGTTCACGCCCGTGTAGGACATGGTAAAGAGCGGGTCGGCGGCGACGTTGAGCCCGACGTGCTTCATACAGCATGCGCTGCGCGCTCCGGCAAGAGACGCGCCGAATGCAACTTCCGTCGCGACCTTTTCGTTCGGCGCCCATTCGCAGTAAATCTCGTCATATTTTGCGGCAAACTCCGTGATCTCCGTCGACGGAGTGCCGGGATAACTTGAAACGACGCGGCATCCTGCCTCGAAGAGACCTCTTGCAGCCGCTTCGTTTCCGAGCATCATTTTTTTCATTCCATTACCTCGTTAAAAAGTCTTATTCTTCTTCGAGAGAATGTTCAGCGGGGACAAGGACCTTCTTGTCGTAGCAAGCGAACATTTCGTCGACGCCCTTCGGACGCGATCTTGTAAACGCGCTGACGATCGGCACTATGATAAGTCCGCCGACCATCGCGAAAACTCCGGAATAGAGCGAATTCTTGAAGATGAATCCGAGCACTCCGCCGTCAAACGCGAACACTTTCATTGAGACGAGAAGCTGGATCAGCATAAGTCCCACGCCCCATGCGAAAGACGTCCAGACCGCCGCGCGGGAAGTCTTCTTCGAGTACAGCCCGTAGAGGAACGGCGCAAGGAACGCGCCTGCGAGCGCGCCCCACGAAACGCCCATCATCTGAGCGATAAAGACGAAATCTTTCCAGATCGAATCCTTGAGGATCGCGATGAGCGCGGAAAGCGCGATAAAGAATACTATGAACAGTCTCATTATACGCAGCTTCTTTTTCTCGTCGAACGTCTTTTTCGACGCGGGAGCGATAACGTCGAGCGTCAGAGTGGACGAGGACGTAAGCACCAGCGAGGAAAGCGTCGACATTGAAGCCGCGAGAACGAGAACTATAACGATCGCAATAATGATCGGGGAGAGCTTTGCGAGCATCGCGGGAACGACGCCGTCGTTTCCGACTTCGGGAGCGCCCGATTCGTTGGCGTTGACGAAGAGACGTCCGAATCCGCCGAGGAAGTAACAGCCGCCGGCGACGATGACCGCGAATACGGTGGAAATGATCGTTCCTTTTCTGATAGCCGACTCGTTTTTGATCGCGTAGAACTTTCCGACCATCTGCGGAAGTCCCCACGTTCCGAGCGACGTCAGCATAATGACGAAGAACAGAAATTCAACGTTAGGTCCGAAGAACGACGTATACATGAAGCCGCCGTTTTCGGAAGTCGCGAGCGCCGTCATGGAGCCCTGAAGACCGCCGTTGACGTTGAGCACGGCAATCACGACAGCGGAGATACCGATGAGCATTATAATGCCCTGGATAAAGTCGTTGATCGCGGTCGCCATATAACCGCCGAGTATGACGTAAATGCCCGTCAGCACCGCCATCACGAGAATACATACCCAGTAGGGGATATCAAACGCTATGTTGAAAAGACTTGAAAGTCCGTTGTAAAGAGACGCGGTGTAGGGGATAAGAAAGATGAAAATGATAACGGAGGCGACGATCTTCAAAGATTTGCTTCCGTATCTCTTCTCGAAAAAGTCGGGCATCGTCTTTGAATCGAGATGCTGAGTCATAACTCTCGTTCGTCTGCCGAGGATGACCCACGCGAGAAGCGAGCCGATGAACGCGTTGCCGAGTCCGATCCACGTGGACGCGACGCCGAAGTTCCATCCGAACTGTCCCGCGTAACCGACAAAGATCACCGCGGAGAAGTAAGACGTTCCGAAAGCGAACGCGGTGAGCCACGGACCTACCGCTCTGCCTCCGAGCACGAATCCGTCAACGTTTGTAGCGTGACGCTTTGAGTATATGCCGACGCCGATCATTACCGCAAAGAATACGACGATCAGCGCGCCTGTAAGGATCTGGGATGTCATATCATTATCTCCTTTCAACCCATCGGTTGTACTTCAACGAGACGTCCCTTGCAGTAGATCTCACGAAGCTTCGGCTTCTCGATCTTTCCCGTGGGGTTTCTCGGTACATCTGCAAAAATTATTTTTCTCGGACGCTTGTACTTCGGAAGAGCAAGACAAAACTCGTTCATCTCTTCTTCCGTTGCGCTCGCGCCTTCTTTCAGTTCGATTATCGCCGCGGCGATCTCGCCGAGTCTCTTGTCGGGAAGACCTATTACCGCAACGTCTTTTATTTTTTCATTCTCGCGAAGGAAGTCCTCTATCTGCACCGGATAAAGGTTCTCGCCTCCGGTGATGATGACGTCCTTCTTTCGGTCGACGAGGTATATAAAGCCGTCCTCGTCCTCTTTTGCCATATCTCCGGTGAGGAGCCAGTCGCCGCGCTTGACCTCAGCTGTTGCCTCGGGGTTCTTGTAATAACACTTCATAACGCCGCGTCCCTTGACCGCGAGTTCTCCGACTTCTCCCTTCGCAACGGGCTCGCCGTCCTCGCCGATGATCTTCGTTTCCCAAAGATATCCGGCTTTGCCGATCGCGCCGACCTTGTCGATGTTCTCCACTCCGAGGTGAACGCATCCGGGACCGATCGACTCGGAAAGTCCGTAGTTGGTGTCGTATTCGTGATTCGGGAAAACGCCCTTCCATCTCTTGATGAGCGACGGCGGCACCGGCTGCGCTCCGACGTGCATAAGACGCCACTGCGACAGTCTGTAATCTTCAAGCTTCAGCTCTCCCCGTTCAAGAGTGTCGAGAATATCCTGCACCCACGGAACGAGAAGCCATACTATCGTCGCCTTCTCTTCGGAGACCGTCTGAAGCACCCACTCCGGCTTTACGCCGCGGAGAAGTACCGCTTTGCCGCCGGAAAGGAGCGAGCCGAACCAGTGCATCTTCGCCCCGGTGTGATAGAGCGGCGGGATGCAGAGGAACACGTCGTCTTTCGTCTGCGAATGGTGCTTCTGCTCCGTCAGGCACGATGCGACGAGCGCGTCGTGGCGGTGTAGTATCGCTTTGGGGAATCCCGTCGTTCCCGACGAGAAGTAGATGACCGCGTCGTCTTCGTCCTTTATTTCGACCGGCGGTACCATCGACGAGCAGAAATAAGTCATTTCGTCGTAGTTATCCGCGTAACACGGCGTCTCCGACTCCTTGCCGACGAAGAAGAAGTCGCTTATCGCGCCGAGGTCGTCCTTCACCGCGTTGATGCGGTCGATGAACTCCGGACCGAAGACGAGCATCTTCGAGTCGGAAAGATCGAGGCAGTATTTTATCTCCTCGGAGGAATAACGGTAGTTCATCGGAACGGCGAGCGCGCCGGTCTTGAGTATGCCGAAGTAGATCGGAAGCCACTCGAGGCAGTTCATAAGAAGGATGGCGACTTTGTCTCCGCGCTTTACACCTCTTGTGAAAAGAAGGTTTGCAAAGCGGTTCGCCTTTACGTCAAACTCCTTCCAGGTGATCTCGCGGCGATATCGGTCCGCCTCGGAATTCGTGTCGATAAGATTGTACTCCCGCCACGTCACGTGACGCGCCGGCTGATTTGCCGGATTGATCTCGACGAGCGCCGTGTCGAGCGGGTAAATTTTTGCGTTTCTCTCAAGGAAGTCGGTGATAGGCATAGTAATGATCCCTTTCTAAAGTTCGTACAGAAAAACAAAAATCCTCTGTACTTGATTCGTACAGAGGGCGATTTTATCGCGGTACCACCTCTATTCGCGAAGGCCTCACGGACTCCGCCTCATCAGGCACTGTCATGCCTCACCCCTTTTACGGCGGGTCTCCGTCGCGGTTTTGGCTCAAACGCTTTTGCCGCGCAGCTCGCGGAATGTATTCGCGTCGTGCGTCTGTCCGTCTTGCACCTTCCGACGGCTCTCTTCACAGTTGCGCACAGCGTTACTTGTTTCCGGTCATCACTTTATAATATATTTGATATGAGAAGTATATCATACGAGTCCGCCTTTGTCAAGGGAAATTATCAATTTATAAGGATAATTGAAAATAAATCGTCGATCAAAATAAATTATGGTGAAAAATGTTTTGCTCCTGCGCTTGATACAAACCTGATATTATGCTATCATATTAATCGAAAGAACACTTTTCCGGAGGAAATATGTACCCGCTTTTACTTAAACCGGTCATCAAAAACTATATATGGGGCGGCAGCCGTCTTATCGACGAGTACGGCTTCGAGACGGACTCGTCCACCGCCGCGGAAGCGTGGATGCTGACCTGCCGCGAAAAAGAGACGAACACCGTTCTGAACGGAGAATACAAAGGACGTCCGATCTCGGACGTCCCTTGGGTCGACGCGCGCGCGTTTCCGCTTCTTGTAAAGCTGATCGACGCAAAAGACGACCTCTCGGTGCAGGTGCATCCGTCCTCCCTATGCGCCTCGCTCTATGAGGGAGACGATGAGAAAACGGAAATGTGGTACGTTATCGACTGCGCCGGGGGGTCGTCGCTGATCTTCGGACTCAACGAAGATTATCTTGAAAAAGAGGTCAGAGAAAGAAAGGAAAGGGGAAAGACCGACACAACAATTTTCGGTTTGACAGAGGAAAAAATAAGGAAAGGAGAATACGATGACGTTCTCCGCCGGGTAAGCGTTGCTCCCGGCGACGTATTCTTCGTTGAGCCCGGTACCGTACACGCTATCGGCAAAGGGATCTTCCTCGCCGAAGTACAGCAAAATTCGGACACGACGTACCGCGTGTATGACTATGACAGAGCGGGGCAGGACGGACGCCCTCGCGAGCTTCACGTTGAAAAAGCGCTCGACGCCGTGCGTCTCGCGTCAGACGAGCGTCACCTCATATCCGACACGGCGTATTTTGCGCCGTACGGTAAAGTAAGGTCCATCGTCTCCGACAAGTTCTCATCCGATATCATCGAACTCGACGGCGAGTACACCTGCCGCTCCGACGTCTTTTCATCCGTCGTGATACTGTCGGGAGATGCAAAAGCAACTTACGGCGGCGGCGCGCTCGGCGCAGCGAAGGGCGACAGCTTATATATTCCCGAAAACTGTGAAGTTACGTTTTACGGCAAGTGTCTGCTCCTTGTCAGCCGCCCGCAAAAGACGGCGCCGAAGTCAGAATGAGAATAAAGTCAGAAGGCGGTCAATGACAAAGGCGGCTCCGACCATACCGCCGCCCATGGCTCCGACGCCGAGTGCTACCACGATCGCGTTTGCAAGCTTTTCCATTTTAAGTACCTCCGTTAATTAAGATTTTGACCGGATCCGATGCGGCGTCATTGCCGCCGGATCCTTTTTACGTCTTAATTATATCAACGCAGGTGTACAAAAAACCGGACTTTATATTGATTTTCCGGAAGCGGTATGGTATACTGAATTTACAAAGAAACGGAGGGGTGAAAAATGGCGAAGAGCGCGAAACAGAAGTTGAAGCTGATAAGGGTGAGGGACATACTGCTCGAGAACACGGACGCGGATCACGCGATCACAGTCGCCGAGATCATATCGCGTCTTTCGGACTACGGTATCGAGGCGGAGAGAAAGAGCATTTACGAGGATATCGAAGAACTCCGCGCGTACGGAATGGATATCGAAATGCAAAAGGGACGAGGCGGCGGATACTTTGTCGCGACGCGCGAGTTTGAACTGCCCGAGCTTAAATTTCTCGTCGACGCGGTGCAGGCGTCGAAGTTCATATCAAGCGCGAAGAGCCGCGACATAATAAAAAAAGCTCTCCGGTATGACGAGCAGATACGAGAGATCGAAGCTCTCGCGCCAGGTGCATATCTTCGAGCGCGTCAAGTCGATGAACAAGAGCATATATTACACGACCGACTACATACACACTGCGATAAGCGAAAACCGGCAAATATCGTTCGGATATTTCAAATTCAACAGTAAAAAAGAAAAAGTCGCGCGCCACGACGGCAAAAGATACGTCGTCAGCCCGTGGCTCCTTATATGGAACGACGAGAACTATTATCTCGCGGCGTACGACGCCGAGAGCGGCATCATCAAGCATTTCAGAGTCGACAAGATGGAAAAGGTGGAAATCGTCGACCTTCCGCGCGAGGGCGAGGACGTCTTCAAGTCTTCGGATATCTCGATGTATCCGACGGGGATCTTCGATATGTTCGGCGGCAAGGTGGAAACGGTCGCTCTCGACTGCGCCGAGGATATGGCGGGGGCGGTCATCGACCGCTTCGGCAAGGACGTGACGATAATCTCCGGCGGCGACCTCGATTTCAGAGCTTACGTCAAGGTGCAGCTCAGCCCGCGCTTTTACGGCTGGGTCATGGCGTTCGGAAATAAAATGAAAATATCCTCCCCGCCTTCCGCGGTAGAGGATTTCAAATCAATGCTTGACGGTATTGTAAAAATGTATTGAGCAGTTTATTATAAAAAACATATCCGCGGACGAGTCCGCGGATCTTAAAGAAGCTTTAATACGGTCAAGGGGAAGCTTTTCTCGAAAAGTTTCCCCTTGAATGATATGCACCCCAAAAGTTAGACGCTTTTGGAGGTGCATATTT
>JAFXNX010000386.1 GCA_017529175.1 Clostridia bacterium | reverse complement strand
CGTCACGAATACGTTTTCGTCCGAGCAGACGACCCTGTAATATCCCTCTTTGAAGAGCGTTTCGCTTTTTCTGAATCTGCCGAAGCGCGAAAAGAAATCTTCGAGCTCCGCGTCTTCCTTTCCCCACGGAAACGGTCTGCGGCAGAACGGATCGTGATAACCTTCGAGTCCCGCCTCGTCTCCGTAAAAAATCGACGGTATACCGTAAGTCGTCGCAACGATCGACCAGGCGCACTTTACGAGTTTTCTTCCCGCCTGCATTTGTTCATCCGAAAGGCGCATGACGGAGAGTTCAGCGGGCGTCTTTCCGTCGTCGGGCTCTCCAGCAAGGACAGTTATTATCCGTTCGGTATCATGTGTTCCGAGAAAGTTCATAAGAACGTCGCTCGCGCACTTCGGATAATGACGGTATATCGTTTCAACGACACGCTTCAAAAGCGCATGGTCTCCGTATTTGATAAACGCGATCGCACCTTCACGAAGCGGATAATTCATAACGGAGTCAAGCTCGCGCCCTCCGAGATAACGTCTGCGTTCGGAATAAGCGATCTTATTCGACGCGTCCTCCCAAACCTCGCCGATAAGGAGCATATCGCGCGTTGTTCCCTTTAAGCGACGTCTCATATCTTCAAGAAAGACGTCTGAGAGTTCGTCCGCAACGTCGAGACGAAAGCCACAGACACCCATCTTAATATATTTGTCCACAACTCCGCCGTCGCCGAGAATAAACTTACGAAAGCTCTCACCCGAACTGTCGACGCGCGGGAGGATCACTATGTTCCACCAGCACTCGTAGTCGTCGGGATAGTGCCTGAAATTATACCACTCATAATACTTTGACTCCGGGTTGTTGTACGCGCCCGCATCGCCGTATTTATTGTATCTGTCGAAATATACGCTGTCGTCGCCCGTATGATTGAATACTCCGTCAAGGATAACTTTTATCCCCCGGCGCTCACATTCCGCAAGCAGTTCCGAGAGCGCGCCGTCGCCTCCGAACATGGGGTCTACCCTCATATAGTCGGACGTGTCGTATTTGTGATTTGACGGAGAATCAAAGATCGGAGACAGATAAAGAACGGTGACGCCGAGTGACTCTATGTAGTCAAGACGCTCGAGTATACCGGTGAGGTCGCCCCCGAAGAACTCGTTATTTTTTATCGGCGCTCCGCGTCTGCTGGCAAACTCCGGAATACCGTTTTCCCAGTCGCCGTTAAGCTTTGCGCCGCTCTTTAACGGATATTTACCGGACGATGCGAATCTGTCGACAAATATATGATACATTGTACCGCCTTTGAACGATGACGGCGTGGTATAGTTCTTGTTGTATATCAAAAGCTGTCTGTCGCCGTGAACGCTTCGCGGCAAAAGCTCGACTACCTCTTCGCCTCCGAGCGAATATACGCCGTGAGCTCCTTCGACGTCGTATCTGTAATACAAAAGACCGTTCGACGAAAGTGAGGACAGTTCTTTGGAAGTTATCCCGACTTCAAACGTTACACCGTCGCACGACGTAAGCTTATACGTCCGGTACTTTTCACCGTCTTCATCCGCAAGACCGTCGGAATGTATGACGAGCGACGCCGAACGCGGCGCTTCGTCGAACACGAGACGGAAAGTTATTTCTCCGTCGTCCGGAAACGCGCCGAAGAGAGACATATCGCGTCTCTCTCCGTCGACATTTAGAAATTTATACTCGTTTATCATCAGCGGTAAGTCAAACTACAGGCTTAACGTGCCAGATATTATCGGCGTATTCTCTGATGCTTCTGTCGGACGCGAAATGACCTGCGGCGGCAATATTGAGAAGCGACTTTTTCAGCCACAGATCGCGGTCCGCATAATCTTCTCTTATCTTACCGGACATCTGCATATACGATTCAAAATCGGCAAGGCACATATACGGATCGGATACTCCGTGAGAATACATGAAGTAGTTTACAAGATTTTTGAAAGATGTTCCCGAAAATCCTCTTGCAAGCTGTTCCATTACGCCGGAGAGGCGGGGATTGCGTCTGACGTAGGACGAGGCGTCGTAGCCATTCTTCCAAAGCTCTTCGACCTGATCCGCAGTAAGACCGAAAATGTAGATGTTATCGTCGCCCACGGCGTCTCTCATCTCAACGTTCGCGCCGTCGAGAGTACCGATTGTCAGAGCGCCGTTTATCATGAACTTCATACATCCCGTTCCGCTCGCTTCTTTTCCCGCAAGGGATATCTGCTCGCTTATGTCAGACGCGGGCATCAGAATCTGCGCGCTTGAAACGGAATAATTCTCAAGATAGATAACTCTTATCTTCTCTCTTATCACCGGATCGTTTTCTATCTCGTTGCCTATGCTCCACAAAAGTCTTATTATATCTTTTGCAAAGTAGTATCCGGGCGCCGCCTTGCCGCCGAAAACGAACGTACACGGCTCGATGTCGGCCGACGGGTCTTCCTTCAGCGCATTATAGTAAGATATGATCTTCAGCGCGTTCAGAGTCTGTCTCTTGTATTCGTGGATACGTTTTACCTGAACGTCGAAAATCGTTGAAGTGTCTACTGTCGCGCCGCACTTTTCTTTAAGATACTTTGCAAATCTTTCTTTATTCTCAAGCTTGATCTTTTCAAGTCTGTCCGTAACGGAAGTGTCGTTTTCAAACTTTTTGAAGTCTGCGAGCGCCTCCGGCTCTTTTCTGAACGCGGGACCTATACACTCTTCAAGAAGCGCGTCAAGTCCGGGGTTCGATCCGCAAAGCCATCTTCTGTGAGCGATGCCGTTGGTCACGTTCGTGAACTTGTACGGCATAGCTTTGTAGTAGTCGTGGAAGATAGTCTTCGTAAGTATATCGGAATGAAGTTTTGAAACACCGTTTACCGTGTGAGACGCGGCAACGGAAAGGTTTTCCATTCTCACTCTTCCCGCGCAAAGCACCGACATTCTCGAGATCCTGTCCCAGTCTCCCGGATAAAGGTTCCAAAGGTCCGCGCAAAGGCGTCTGTTAATCTCTTCGACTATCGTATAAAGACGCGGCAGCTTGAGCTTGAAAAGATCAATGTTCCAGCTCTCGAGCGCTTCGGGCATAACTGTATGATTCGTGTACGTTATGACCGACGTCACAATAGACCACGCTTTTTCCCATGAATATGAGTATACGTCCATAAGTATCCTCATAAGCTCAGGAACCGCGAGCGCGGGATGCGTGTCGTTCATGTGGATCGCGACCTTGTCCGCAAAATTATAAAGACTTCCGTATACGGCGAGGTGATCGGAGATTATGCTCTGAAGCGACGCTGAAACGAGGAAGTACTCCTGACTCAGACGAAGCAGCTTCCCCTCTTCATGATCGTCTGACGGATAGAGGACTTTTGTTATCAGCTCCGCGTTCGTGTTGTCCTGCATCGCTCTCATATACTGACCTTGGGAGAATAAGTTCATATTGATATTTGAATTGCTGTGCGCTCTCCAAAGACGCAGATTATTGACCGCGGGAGTATCGGCGCCGGATATCATCATATCGTACGGTACCGCCATTACCTCGTCGTAGTCCTCGTGAGATACGGTAAGACGTCCGTCTTCCCACTTCTCGTTGACGTGTCCGCCGAATTTTACCGAAAACGTCTTATCCGATCTCGGCACGAGCCATACTTCGCCGTTATGGAGCCACGAGTCGGGCAGTTCCACCTGGTTGCCGTCTATGACTTTCTGTTTAAAAAGTCCGTACTCATAACAGATCGAAAATCCCGTCGCGGGATAGCCGAGGGTCGTCAGCGAATCCATAAAGCACGCCGCAAGGCGTCCGAGTCCGCCGTTTCCGAGTCCCGGGTCCGGTTCGATCGCCGCGAGTTTTTCAAGGTCGAATCCCATATCGGACAATACGTGCGAGTACGCGTCTTCAAGTCCGAGGTTGCGAAGGTTGTTCATCAGGGACGGACCGATCAGAAACTCCATGCAAAGATAGTAAGTCTTCTTTGCCTTCTGACGTTTTGTTTCTTCTTTGAAGCCGGATCTCTTTTCGGTAAGGATATCCTTTACGGTCAGGATAAGCGCTTTGTATACCTGCTTTTCTGTCGCGCTCTCGACGTCTGTGCCGAAATATCCGGACAACTTACGTTCGAGAGCTTCTCTTATCGTTTTTTCGTCGTATTTTACAGTTGATCCCATTATTGATTCTTCTTTCCGCAAAACCCTTTATATAAGTGATTTATAAAGTGAAATATACTTTCCGGCAGATACGCCCCACGAGAAATCGACTGTCATCACGCGGCGAACGAGACGGTTCCACGCTCTTCTGTTGCAGAACAGCTCCTCCGCCTGTCTGATAACTTCCATCATCTCGTGAGCGTTATAATTTGCAAACGAGAATCCGTTACCCGTGCCGTCGTATCTGTTGTACGCTTTGATAGTATCGAAAAGTCCGCCCGTCTCTCTGACTATCGGGACGGTGCCGTATCTCGAAGCGATCATCTGCGAGAGACCGCACGGCTCGCTCTTCGAAGGCATAAGGAACATATCCGCGCCTGCGTAGATCTGCTTTGACAGGTCTTTATTGAACTCAATGAATGCGCAGAACTTCTTCGTATACTTATCGTTCATCCTCTTGAAATACTCTTCGAATACCGAGTCGCCCGTACCGAGAAGAACGAACTGTATCCTGTCGTAAATGAGTATTTCCTCAATAACACGGCAGACAAGATCAAATCCCTTGTGAGAGGCGAGTCTCGATACCATAGCGACAAGAGGCGTGTCGTGATCGACGTCAAAACCGCACATAGTCTGAAGTATCGCCTTATCTTTCGATTTTCCCGCAAGACTTGTCTCGCTGTAATGATACTTTATGGATTTGTCCGTCCTCGGATCGTAATATGCCGTGTCAATACCGTTAACGATGCCACAGAGTTTGTCGCCGCACCTGTTGAGTATTTCGGAAAGTCCGTGCGAATAATACGGCGTCATGATCTCGGAAGCGTATCTCTCGCTGACGGTCGTGACCTCGTCCGATATGGTTATCGCGCCTTTTGAAAGATTTATCGCGCCGTTATACTCCACGATATCTCGCTCGCTCTCGGTAAGGTCGAAAACGTCGCCGAGGATCGCAAAGTCATAAATTCCCTGATACTCTATATTGTGAATGGTATATATCGTCTTTATACCCGAATATTCCGGGAGATAGTAGTACTTCGTTTTAAGATATATGACGGCGAGCGAACTCTGCCAGTCGTTCGCGTGAAGTATATCGGGATAAAAATCAAGCGCCGCCATCATTTCAAGGACCGCTTTTCCGAAAAAGGCGAATCTCTCGCCGTCGTCGTAGCTTCCGTAAAAGCCGGATCTCTTGAAATAGTATTCGTTGTCAAGAAAATAGAAAATGACGCCGTCGCGCTCCGTGCTCCAGATCCCGCAGTACTGACGTCTCCACGAGAGAGGAACGAATATCTCTTTTTCGAGCTTCAAAACATCCGAAAATTTTTCTTTGACAGTCGGAAACATAGGTATCACCACTCTGACGTCGCCGCCGTCGCCGAGCAACGCTTTAACAGCCGGCGGCAGAGAGCCGATCACGTCTCCGAGTCCTCCGGTAGATGCAAACGGAAGCGCTTCGGATGAAGCGTATAGTATTTTCATTGTCTCACCTTCTTAACGGAAGCCTCGCGGCTCCCTGAAATATTGCCCGCCGCCGGCGGACGGTTGCCGCCGCCGGCAAATATCATATCATTTTTCTTTTTGCGACATAAAACGGAGACGTCTCGGCGCCGGAGAGCATAGCTCCGTCGCGAACCACGACGTTCTTATCCGTTATCACGCAGTTGAGATAGCAGCTCTCTCCGCATACCGTGTCCTGCATGATTATCGAATTTCTGACCGTCGTATTCCTTCCGATCTTTACGCCTCTGAACAGTATCGAATTCTCGACAGTTCCTTCAATAACGCAGCCGTCGGCGATAAGAGAGTTCTTCACTCTTGAAACCCCGCTGTAATAAGTCGGGTCGGAGTTTCTTATCTTCGTCAGCACCGGTCTGTTTTTGACTTCAAACAGAGCGCGTCTCGCATCGTCGTTCTTAATAAGCTCCATACTTGCTGAAAAATAGTCGGCGACCGAGTATATCGCGGCGAAATATCCGTGGTATCTGTAAACTCTTATGTTTGCCGTTTTAAGATTGTTCGCGATGACGTCTTTCGTAAGACTCGAATAGTTTCTCGCGATGGCGTCTCTGACCATGTGTTTCAAATACTCCGTCTTCATGACGAGCATATTGAGACAGACCTCCGCTTCTCCGCCGAAATCGTTCGGGTACGTGAGTATTCCGGTAAGGCGTCCGTCTTCATCCGATTCCGTTATAACGCTGTTCGCCGCTTTTTCGCTTGAAAGATACATTCTCTTTACAGCGAGCGTTATATCCGCGCCGGACTTCTCATGATAATCTATCATGCTTCCGAGGTCTATGTTGCAGATAACGTCGCAGTCCGAAAGAACGACGTACTCGTCCTTGATCTTTTCGAGCGAGTAGTTGACGCCCTTGAGAGCTTCAAGTCGGGAAAGACCCGTACTTCTTCCGTTGTAGGAATAAGGCGCTACGTTCGGAGGAAGCATCTTGACGCCCCCTGCTCTTCGCGCAAGGTCCCAGTCCTTACCCGATCCTATATGATCCATAAGGGACAGGTAGTTGT
>JAFXNX010000385.1 GCA_017529175.1 Clostridia bacterium | reverse complement strand
TGACAAGCCGAAAGCGGCGCGCCGCTTTCGGCTTTTACTGTTTTTTAAAACGGTCGTTTACAGTTCAATAACGGTTTTCTTCTTTTTAATCGCCATTTCTCTGAATTTAGCGGCGCCGGAACCGATATCGTTTCTTATGTAAGTTATAACATAATCGCATCTTTTCAGCATCCATTCGTTTCTTTTTATGATCGCATATCTTTTCGGGACGAACTCAAGTCCTTCGGGAAATATCGTATAGCGTTCAACTTCCGGCGCTTGACACAATGCTTTTTCAGATATTTTTGATAAAACAATGAAATAATCTATATCATATTCATTTATTAAGTCGTTTAATACGTATGCAGTCATTCCGTCGAATGAGCCGTTGTTTCCTACATAGAACAAACGGACGTTACAGTCTGTTATCAGTCTTTTTATTTCGTTCAACAGCTTCGGCTTCAAGTCGGAGCTGACGATTCTATGTCCGAAAAAAGTACAAGCGATCATATATTCTCCGTATTATCGAATGAAAGGTATATTATCTTAATACTACTTTATACTACTATATACTACTTGTCAAGATAATATCGTATTCTTTCGTATAATACGATACGGGGGGTGATATGAATGAAACCTTTGAAAGAGAAGATAAGTATAACGATCGACGGCGACGTTCTGCAGCGTGCAAAAGCGGAAGCGGAACTTCAGGACCGTTCTCTGTCGCAATATATTAATTTGGTGTTGAAAAAGCATATAACGTCGATAGATGAGAAAAAGAACAGAAAATAAAACAACAGATAAAAGAGAGCCCGAAACAAGTTCGGGCGTTACTTTTTAAATCAGTTATCGTAAGCAATATCACTGTTCGCCTTTAAGAACCTTTCCCAAAGGTGCTTGAAGGGGTCATAGGGGGAACTTCTTTCAAGAAGTTCCCCCTGAATAATCCCTCCGAAATCCGGCAAGAATCCGGTAAAGGGGGGGTGTAATGATGAAAATAGCGGTGATAGGCGGTGGAGTCGCGGGACTCACCGCGGGGATATATGCGTTGAAAAGAGGCGCGGAGTGCGTCGTGATCGAGAAGAACAAGAGCGGCGCGGGAGCGCTTTGCGCGTGGCGGCGCGGAGGATACGTCATCGACGGGTGTCTTCACTGGCTGACGGGAACGAAGGAGGGAACGGAGTTGTACGACGTCTGGCGAGAGGTCGGAATGATCGACGCAGGTATCGCCGCGAGCGAATCGTTTTTCTCGTCGGAGACGGACGGAAAGACAGTTTCGTTTTATGCGGACGCGGCGCGGGCGAAGGAAGAGATGATATCTCTTTATCCGGAAGACGAGAGGGAGATCTTGAAGTGGTTCAACGCGGTAAAAGCGGCGTCGTCGCTGTCGGGGACTGAAGATGAAGAGCCGCTGTCCCGCTCAAAGGCATTGCTCGCGCTCTCGCCGTACGCCTTGCTATCTGCCGGAGAGCTTGCGAAAAGATTCAAAAGCCGGGGGATGAGGCGCGCGCTTTGCGACCTGACCGGCGGCGCGTACTCGTCGCTCGGTCTGATTTTCGCATACGCCGCGTACTCGAGAGGGAACGCTTATCTGCCGCGCGGCGGGTCGCTCGCGGCGGCGGAAGGAATGGTTTCACGGTATAAGGAGCTTGGTGGTAAATACCTTTCCGGAACACGCGCGGTGAAGATCGGCGGGCGAAGCGGCGCGTATGAGATATCGCTTGACAACGGCGAGAAGATCGCTTGCGACGACGTGATATGCTGTATAGACCCCGTCACAGCGACAAAGACGCTCTTTGACGGCGACGTTATGCCGAAGAGTTTTGCAAGAAAACTGCGCGCAAAGGAAAAATATCCGGTCTTCTCGAGCGTACACTTCGCATTTTCCGCAAATCGAGATGACGTACCTTTCACCGGCACTTCGTTTTTCCCCTGCCGCAGGCACGACATAGGAAGCGTGAACAGGGACAGGATGATGCTGCGGGAGTTTTCAGCTGAGCCGTCTTTCGCGCCTGCGGGAAAGACCGTTTTGCAGACTATGTTCATGACCGACGAGAAGACGAGCCGCGCCTGGATATGTGCCTCGCGCGGCGAAGGATATGCGGAAGCGAAAGCGTCGGCTGCCGCGCGGGCGGCGGAAAGGATCAAAGAACGCTATCCGTCGCTCGGCGGGAGTCTTGAACTTATCGATTCATGGACACCCGCGACGCTCTCGCGTTATCTCGGCTCTTACTGCGGATCGTATATGAGCTTCGCGCTGACGCCGGGTACGGTGCCCGCGTCGTTTCCGGGATCGGTAAAGGGGGCGCGCGGCGTATACTTCGCGTCTGGCTGGTCGAGGTCTCCCGGAGGAGTGCCGAATGCGGCGCTGGCGGGGAAGCGCGCGGCGGAAGAGATCCTCGGATAGAAATATATTGCAAAATCGCGTATTATTTGGTATACTGTGATATGCAGTTGAACTATCGGTACGGGAGGGTCCGTTATGAGTGATAAACCGTATTCGCTCGGCATTACAGTCGGGCGCTTCCAGACTGTCCATTCGGGACATATAATGATGATAAAATGCGCTATGGCGATATGCGACGAGGTCGCATTATTCGTCGGTTCCTCGCAGGAATCCGGAACGGAAAAGAACCCTTTTTCATACGATATGAGAAGAGAGATGCTCTCCCGCGTATTTGCTGACAGCGTAAAAATATTCCCGCTCCCGGACGCGGGGCTCGGAAACTGCGCCGCGTGGGGCGAGTACGTTCTCGACAACGCGAAAGCGCGCCTCGGGCGTCTTCCGGACGTCGTGATATCGGGCAAAGAGGGGCGGCGCGTCTCGTGGCTCGAGGGAAAAACGGGTGACGGCGTCGCCGAGCTTTACGTTCCGAAGACGATACAGATATCGGCGTCTGAAATGAGAGACTTTTTCTTAAAAGACGACGAAGAGAGCTGGCGCGCTTACACAGATCCCGCGATTTGGGATATGTATGACGGTCTGCGTGAGGCGGTCCTCTCATCCCTCGGTAACGAGAAAACAGACAGTATCTGAATTTGCAAACGGGACATATGATGATAAAAAAAGTATTGCGCGTCATCAAAAAAGAACTGATGCTGACGCTGTCGCTCGCGGCGGCGGCAGTATCGTTGTTTATAACTCCGCCTTCGGCAAAGCTTCTCGAGGATATAGACTGGCGCACTCTCGGGATCCTGTTTATGATGCTGACGGTCCTTGAGGGCTTCAAGCGCGAGAGGGTGCTTTCGCCGATCGTCAGACTCGGCGAGCGCTTCGGCAGAATGACCTCTGTGACTCTGTTTCTTGTGTTCGGCGTCTTCTTCACGTCGATGTTCGTCACGAACGACGTCTCGCTGATAATCTTCGTGCCGCTGACAATAATGATATTCAAAAGCGGCGGCAAAGAAAAATACATACTGCCCGTCATCACGTTTGAAAATATCGCCGCGATACGCGGCTCTTTGCTCACCCCCTTCGGAAGTCCGCAAAATCTGTTTCTTTACGGAAAGTCGGGCGTCGGAGTCTGGCGCTTTATACTTCATATGCTTCCGCTTTGCGCTATGTCGGCGGCGCTTCTTGTCGTTTTCATTTTCATCCTTTACAGACGCGATCTGAAGGAAGAGCTCGGGCGGCGCGACGTGTCAGACGATGAGTCGCTTTCCGAAAAGCCGCGCGCGGCAAAAAGAGCGGCGTACTTACTGCTCTTTGCGATCGTTGTCGCTGTGATAGTCACGAGGACGTCGCTGTGGTATTTCGCGGTGATACTCGTTGCGCTTGCGGTCGCGCTCATCGACGTAAAGCTCTTCTTGAAAGTCGACTACGTTCTTCTTGCGACATTCTTATGTTTCTTCATATTCTCGTCGTCCATCGCGTCGAACGGGGCGATCGCGTCCGCGCTTAAGGGCGCGGTCTCGGGACGCGAATACTGGTGGGCGATAGGGTCGAGTCAGATCATATCGAATGTTCCCGCGACGATAGTGCTCTATCCGTTTTCCACGAATTTTGCGGGACTTATCTACGGCGCAGATACCGCGGGGCTTTGCTCCCTTATCGGCTCGCTCGCGTCCGTCATCAACTACCGGATATACGTGCGCGAATATCCCGGCAAAGGGTGGAGCTTCATTAAGACTTTCACGCTTATAAGTCTTGCGTTTTTCGCCGTCGTGGTCGTTCCCGGATACCTGCTCTCATTCTGGAGTTTCTTTTAAAAACCGACGCTTCCGTGAAATTACGGGAGCGTTTTTTATTTCAAAAACTAATTTTTGAATAATTTTTATCTAATACTTGTAATTTCGGATTGCCTGTGTTATAATATAAAGCACCGATCGGCGATTTTTGAGATTTTCGCCATCGAAAAATGCAAAATTGCGAAGAAGGTATATTATGAAGCAATTCAAAGACCTCACAAAAGAAGAACTTGAAATTGAATATACAAAGGCGAGGAGCGCGCTGAAAGAGTGGGAAGCGAAGGGATTAAAGCTCGACCTTACCCGCGGCAAGCCCGGTCAGGCGCAGCTCGACCTTACGGTCGATATGCTCAGCGTCATTTCGAAGCGCGAGGACTGCTTCTCGGAGAACGGTCTTGACTGCAGAAACTACGGCATTCTTGACGGGCTCCCGGAGACGAAGCGGCTCTTCTCCGAGCTTCTCGGGATCCCGACGCAGAGGATCCTCGTTCTCGGGAACTCTTCTCTCAACGCGATGTACGATACGATCACGAGAGCTATGCTCTTCGGCGTCGCGGGAGGAAACGAGCCGTGGTGCCGTCAGGGAAGGATCAAGTTCATCTGCCCGAGCCCCGGTTACGACAGACATTTCGCTATCTGTCAGAGAATAGGTATCGAGATGATACCGGTGCCGATGACGCCGGAAGGTCCCGACATGAACGCGGTTTACGATATCGCCTGCTCCGACCCGTCGGTCAAGGGCGTATGGTGCGTTCCGAAGTTCTCCAACCCCGAGGGCATTACATATTCCGATGAGACTGTCGAGCAGTTCGCGGCGCTCCGTCCCGCGGCAAACGATTTCCGTATCTTCTGGGACAACGCGTACTCGGTACACGAGCTGACGGACGAGCGCGTCGAGCTTGCGGATATATTCACGGCCGCCGAAAAATACGGAACGCAGGACAATATTTTCTATTTCGCGTCTACTTCAAAGATCACTTTCCCGGGCTCCGGCGTTGCGATCATGGCGGCGAGCGAGAAGAATATAGAACAGATAAAGCCGTTCCTTGCGACGCAGACTATCGGTTATGACAAGATCAACCAGATGAGGCACGTCAAGTACTTCAAGAACGCGGACGGCATCCACGCTCACATGAAGCGTCACGCCGAGATCATCAAGCCGAAGTTCGATATCGTTATCAACACGTTTGAGAGAGAACTGGGCGGGCTCGGGATCGCCGAGTGGAACGAGCCGAAAGGCGGCTATTTCATCAGTCTCAATCTTGAGGACGGTCTTGCGCGCAGAGTTTACCGCCTTGCGATGAAGACGGGCGTTGTGCTCACTCCCGCGGGCGCGACCTTCCCGTACGGACGCGATCCGCGCGACCGCAACTTGCGTATCGCGCCTACATATCCCGACAATGCCGAGCTTCAGACGGCAATAGACATTCTCTGTCTTTGCATCAAGCGCGCCGCCGCCGAGAAGTTCTTGAAAGAGAAAGAATGATTTACGAGGGGGAACGCTTTGTAAAGCGTTCCCCCTCGAGCTCCCCTTCAGAAACTTTGATATGATCCGCGGAATACTCCGCGGATATGTTTTTAATGCCCGCCCGCTTTTGCGGGCGAATTCAGCTGCGGCAAGCAGCTCGCGGCGCGTTGCCTTGCCGCAATTGCAAACAATTTGTAAATGTTACCGAAAAAGCTGCTATTTTGCCTCAAAAAAATGATTACATATACAGAAGCTCTGATTTAACGGAAGTGTCGAATCTTTTCAGCCTGATCCGAATCTCTTTTTCTCATCGCGCCGTAGATTCCGTATGTCGCGGCGTCTCCGGTATATATATGCTCGACTGAATTATTATGTCGGAGAAATACTCGGGAATGTATCTGTATTATTGACATAAGCAGTAATTATGTGTCAAAATATGCTTACGACGCGTGGGGACTGCCTCTGGCGATCACTGACGGTGCCGGGAATGACGTAACAAACAATTCTTCGCACATAGCAAATATCAATCCGTTCAGGTACGGTAATATTAGGACTTCCTTATCATTTTTATAAATATCAATATGATAGACTGTTTAGAAACTTCATTCTGCACATCGCCCGAAAGCGCTTGCGCTTTCGGGCGATGCTATTTGGGTTTCGGGAGGGATTTGTCCCTTTGGCGGGGATCCGGGGCAGAGCCCCGGAGCGTCCCGAAAAATCTTTTTAAAAACAGTAGAAATTTGTAATATAATTATGGTATACTATATAAATAAAGTTTTATAAGGTTTCAATCTTATTTTAATAAGGGATGGATATAATGCTTAAAGTAGAAGGTCTTGTCAAGCGGTACGGAAAGATCGTCGCGCTCGACGGAATATCATTTTCCGCGGATAAAGGGGAGATCGTGGGTCTTCTCGGGCCGAACGGCGCGGGAAAATCGACAGCTATGAATATAATCACGGGATATCTTTCGTCGGACGAGGGGACTGTCACCGTAGACGGAGACGAGATAATGGACAATCCGGGCGCTGTCAAGAAGAAGATAGGATATCTTCCGGAGATACCGCCTCTTTACCCTGATATGACCGTGGCGGAATATATGGATTTCGTCTACGAGCTTAAGAAGTGCTCTCTTCCGAAAAAGGAGCATCTTGAGGAGATAGCCCGCGTCGCGAAGACGACGGAGGTTCAAAGGCGCCTGATCGGGAATCTGTCGAAGGGCTACAGACAGAGAGTAGGTATCGCGGAAGCGCTCGTTGGAGACCCGCCGATACTGATATTCGACGAGCCGACGGTCGGACTTGACCCGGGGCAGGTCATCGAGGTGCGCTCGCTGATACGCCGTCTCGGAAGAAAACATACGGTCATCCTTTCGACTCACATACTCTCTGAGGTCCAGGCGGTCTGCGACAGGATAGTTATAATCGACCGCGGCAAGATCATAGCCGACGAAAAGTCCGATGATATCGCGTCGGCGGTCAACAGAAGCAGACGTTACGCGGTCAAAATATGCGGCTCCGCGAGCGAGGTGCTTCCGATGCTTCGCGCGGTGGACGGCGTCTCGGGAGTTGAAGTCACCGGAGAGCGCGAGCTCGACGCGTACACCTATATCGTCGAGAGCGAAAAGGGGCGCGAGATAAGACGCGCGATCTTTGCCGCCTGCGCCGACAAAGGGCTTCCCCTGATCGGTCTTGAGCAGACGGGTATGAGCCTTGAGGAAGTATTTATCAAGCTCACCGAAAAAAAGTAAACGGAGAACGTTATGTCAGCAATATATAAAAGAGAATTAAAGGCGTTTTTCAAAACGCCGGTGGGGTACGTCTTCATGGCGGTATTTCTTGCCGCGTCGGGATTTCTTTTCTCGTTCACGTGCTTGCGCGCGAAGACGACGGACGTGTCGTCGTACTACGTCATGCTCATGTTCGCGTATATCGTCCTGATCCCGCTGCTCACAATGAAGAGCTTTGCGGAAGAGCGCAGAACGGGCACGGAGCAGCTCCTTCTGACGTCCCCCGTCAGTCTTGTAAAACTTGTCGCGTCAAAATATCTCGCTGCGTACACGATGTTCGCTATGACGCTTTGCGCTTCGTCGCTCTATTTTATCCCGCTCGGGATATACGGCGAGCCGAACGGCGGAAAGATCGTCGGCTGTCTTATCGGTATGGCGCTTATCGCGTCGAGCTTTATCGCGGTAGGACTTTTCGTGTCGTCTCTGACGCAGAACCAATTTGCGGCGTCTCTCGGAACGATAGGGCTTCTCACCTTGTTTATGGCGCTCGGACTCACGGAGGATTACGTCAATTCCGATCTTATCAAAACCGTTATAAACTGGGTCTCCGTTTATTCGAGATTCACATATTTTACGTACGGACTCTTTGACGTCGCGTCGGCGCTCTATTACGTTTCCGTAACGTTCGTTTTCCTGTTCCTGACCGTGCGCGTCTATGAGAAGCGCAGGTATGCGTGAGGAGGTGCGGCGTGAATATCAAAGAGACT
The DNA here is from genome assembly GCA_017529175.1 of Clostridia bacterium. The sequence goes on along the minus strand of JAFXNX010000385.1, from coordinate 11,158 downwards.
TTCAAAAAGAAAAAAGCGCTCTCCCACGGTGGAGCGGCGCTTATCATAACGGCGCTCGTCATTGCCGCGGTCATAGTCGTCAACGCCGGCATCTCGGCGCTGTCAAACGCGTCCCTCTGGTACTTCGATATGACGTCGGCGCGTGTCTTCACGCTGTCCGATGAGGTGAAGGAGATTCTCGAACCCGTCAGCGCGGACGTCAACATTTATTTTACAAAAGACGAGAACGCACTGATGAGCGGCGACGGTACGAACGAGTATATGAAATTCATATACCAGACCGCGCGCGAGCTTGAGAACGAGTTTTCGAATATCAACGTCAAATGCGTCGACGTGATCGAGCATCCCGCGTTTTTCGAGTATTATTACAATACCGCGGCGACAAATATACTTACGACCTCGGTCATAATAGAGAGCAACGGAGAGTTCAGACTTATGTCGTCCGACGCGTTTTTCGTGTGGGACGAGAACAGAACGTATATCTGGGGATATAACGGAGAGGCGAAATTCGCCGCGGCGATCCTTCAGGTGACATCGTCCGATATGCTCGCGATATGCTTTACCGAAGGACACGGCGAGAAGTCGCCCGACGACTCGGCGGCGTTCCGCGACCTTTGCGAAGCGGCGGGGTACGACGTCAGGACCATTGACCTCTCTAAAGAGGAGATCGGCGACGACGTGAGGATACTCATAATAAACGATCCGCTCTATGACTTTGCGGGTATCGAGGCGGGAGAACTCGGAGACGAGCTTGACAAACTGTCCGCGTTTCTGAACTCCTACGGTACCGTAATGGTCTTTGCGGACTCGGAAAAATCGAAAAACCTTGTCAATCTGTCCGAGTTCCTTCTCGAATGGGGCATCGAACTCTCGCCCGGAAAAGTGGTAGTCGATCCTTCGAGCTCGCTCACCGTCGACGGCACGGAGCTCGTTGCGGAATACGAGACCGCCGACACTCTCGGCGCAAGCCTTTACAATTCGATATCCTCCCTTTCCTCGATGCCGAAGACCATAGTTCCGAACGCGATGCCGCTGAAGCTCGTCTACGGTACGAAGTCGGTGACCATGGGAATGTTCGAGACGAGTACGGTCCTTTACTCTCCCGACGGCGCGACTGTAAAGGACGGCGAGGGGAGCGAGAGTACGGGGCGTCTTCCGGTAATGACGATAACGAGAAAAGAAGGAATACGCGACAACGATTATATATACGCTTACCTCACCGTCTGCGGTTCTCCCGATTTCGTCGCGGACAAGTACCTCAACAGCGCATCTTACGCGAACAGCGACATTCTCGTCAATACGATAAGACTTACCGGCCGCGAGAAGATCGTCGCGGATATCGACCTCAAAATGCTCGACGATACGGCGCTCGATATCACCGCCGCAGAAACCAACGGCTGGACCCTCGCACTTGCGGTGATAATACCGCTTGCCGTCGGCGCCGCGGGCGTCGTGATCTGCCGCCGGAGACGTAAGCTATGATAAGAAAACAGATATTCGGTATCATCATCGCATCAGCAGTCCTTATAGCGTCGGTCGTTTTGTACTTTGCCGTCGTCGCTCCCGCCGTAAGGGACGCGTCTTTCGTCGAGGAGACTCCCGACCTCCAGGAGGGCGAGGAGATCGGCGCGTCGAACAGATTTTATATGTACTCTCACCTCGACAGGGAGGATATGGAGTCGATAGAAGTCTGCAACGGCTACGGGACTTACAAAATGGTAAAGGACGAAAACGGGTCGTTTTACGTAGACGGATATGATGGAGTCGCGCTCGACGCGGAAAAGCTCTCATCTCTCGTCACGACCTGCGGCTCGACTCTCTCAAAGACGAGAGTCACAAAGGCGGCAAGCGATGAAAAGCTCGAAGAATACGGGCTGAAAGACCCTTCGGCATACTGGATAGTGACTGATAAAGGCGGCAAACAGTACAAAGTATACGTCGGACGCGCGCTTCTCACCGGAGGCGGCTATTACTGCGCCTTCGCGGGAAGGGCGAGCGTATACGTTCTCGATACGACGCTTGCCGATACGGTGCTCGCGCCGGTCGAAACCTTCGTCACTCCGTATATCGTCTTCGGAGTTTCGCAGAGCGACTACTACACGGTCGACAATTTCACGGTATATAAGGGCAAGGAGAAGTTCATCTCGATCGGAAGAGTTGCGAAGGAAGACCAGACGAACGAAAACGCCCTGACGGAAAACGTGCTGACTTATCCCGTGCCGTACACGCCGGAGCCGGAGAACTTCTTCGCTATACTGATGGGTTATTCCGCCTTCACGGGGGACTCGACGTACAAGCTCGGCGTGACCGCGCAAACTCTTGAGGAGTGCGGCCTTGACGACCCGACTTATACGGTCTCGTTCGAATACGGCGATATGACCTATTATTACTTCCTGAAGGACGACGGCGAAGGCTCGTATTACGTTTATTCGATCACTTACCCCGAGATAGTTTCAAAGATCGCGAAGAACAGTATAAAGTATATGGACTACGATCTTTTGAGGTGGATATCTCCATATATTTTCAGAAGAGACATCACCACCATTTCATCAATAAAGGTCGAAAGCGCGGACTTTGACGACACATTCTATCTCACTCACCTTGAAGCGGTCGAAAAAGACGACCCGATACTTCAGGTCGGAAGCGAGAGCGGTGTGCAGATAACGAAGGAACGCGACGTTAAGAGCTTCAGAGAATTTTACGGCGACCTTCTGGCGATAGATATAAAGGATACGATACCCGATATCGCGTCGTCCGGCGAGGATATGGACTCGTTTGTCGCGAACCCCGAAAACCTGACGTTGCACCTTGAAATCAAAACTCTTCGCGGGCAGACTCTGACGTACGATTTTTACAGATATTCAACGAGACGTTGCGCCGTCGCGGTGAACGGAAGATTTGATTTCTGCGTTCTGTACGAGCAGGTCAAACAGATAGAGACAGACGCCGGAAAGCTGCTTCGCGGAGAGGTCGTAGGACAACAATAACAACTCACGATACCGCGCTTGAAAGGAGGATACTGTGAAACGGTACAGAAACGAATGGAAGTACTGCTGTTCCGAGGTACAGCTCGCAAAGCTGTCGCAGCGGATCAAACCGCTTCTTGAAACTGATATACACGGTGATGAGAACGGGAAATACGTTATCCACAGTCTGTATTTCGACGACTGGAAAGACAGTTCGGCATACGATAACGAAGCCGGTATCTCGAAAAGATTCAAATACCGCATAAGGTATTACGGAAACGAACCCGATATACTTTTCCTCGAGCGGAAGGAAAAACTGTACGGAAGATGTCACAAGGATTCGTGCAGGATAACGCCGGAACAGTACGAAATGTTCGTCTCCGGCGACGTCGGAGAGCTTTTATACGGCGATACCGACCCGCTTATCAAGCGTTTTTCCGCGGATATCATAACAAGGCATTTCACGCCGAAGGCGATTATCGACTATGAGCGTATAGCGTACGTCGAACTTATATCGAATATCAGGATAACGTTCGACACGAACATTTCCGCGTCCCCCTGGGTCGATGAATTCAGACGCGGCGACTACACCGTATATCCGCTGCAGCAAAAGAACAGGCATTTACTTGAAGTTAAATTCGACGAGATACTTCCGGGGCACATAAAGAATATGATCGCCTCGAATGAATATCAGCAAACGATGTTTTCAAAATACTATTTCGGCAGATGCTGTCTGGAGGAAATAATAAGATGAGCTTTTTTACACAGGTTTTTGACTATATCAAAAACGGATATTCAAAAGAAGAGATGAACACCACGTTCGTCATATCCGTTCTCATCGTGGTCGCGCTCCTTTCCGCTTACGAGTTTTTCGTTTACAGATTCGTCTCTCACAGAGCGTTCTACAATAAATCGTTCAACATAAGCGTCGCAGTCCTTCCTTTCTTTATCGCGACGATAGTGCTCAGTCTTCAGTCGAGTCTTGTCATCACGCTCGGAACGATCGGCGCGCTGGCTATCATAAGATTCCGTACGTCCGTCAAAGACCCGGTGGATATGGTATATCTGCTCTGGTCGGTACATACGGGTATCATGTGCGGCTGTCAGCTTTACGGCGTCGCGCTTATCACGAGTCTTGCGGTAACGGTAGTTCTGTTTGTCCTCGATTACCTCAAGATCGGAAGACGCCCCTATTGCCTGATACTCCACTGCGATTCGGACAAAGAGGATGAAGTGCTCGACGTTGTTGAAGCGGCGGTCAAGAAATTCAGAGTGAAAAGCCGCAACTATACGTCGAAGGGTATGGACTTTGCGATAGAGTGTTCAACGAAAGATCCGAAGGCTCTCTCCGACGCGCTGACGAAGGAGACGGCGGTGGAGAGATTCACGATAATCGAATACGATAACGAGGATATCGTCTGATAATGATAAATAAGGGAAGAGTATTCCGGCTCGCCATCGTCATCGCGACGGTCGCTCTGATCTTTGTTCTGGTCTTCATCGCGCAAAAAGGACGCCCGATGGAGCGCCTCGGAAAGAGCGACGGCGATATTGAGAGTATCAAGTCGACGAGGAATGAGGCCGGTGACAGAATAGAAAGCGGAATATCGTTCAACGGATTCGAGCTGTTTTACGACAGGTATGACGACGCGTATTACTATTCGCTGGTCGAAGGTACGAACGAATCATATCGTCCTGCCGTGTCCGTTACCGGCGCGCCGGGAAGAAAGCTTGATATCGCGTTTGCCGGAGAGGCGATAACAGATGAGCTGATAAGCGGCGCAAGACCTCTTAAGGCGCTGGTATATAACGACAGCGAATACAGAGAGGTAAAGATATACTGCACAACGCTTCCGATAGTGGAGATAGAATGCGCGGACGAGGTCGACGATGAGGAGTCGCCGATGAGGATAAAGGTCTTCGACAACCGCGCGGGGGCGGCAAACCGCGTCGTGATCTCTGACGGATCGATCCACGTGAGAGGAAACACGTCGGCGCTATACGATAAAAAAGGATATAAGATAAAGCTCACCGAAAAGTCTCCAGGAAGGTCGAACAGAGAACGTGACGCAGGTCTTCTCGGCATGAGAAAAGACGGAGACTGGCTCCTTTACGCCGCGTATAACGACGAGGAGAGGATAAGAAACGTCTTTTCCGCGAATCTGTGGTACGATACGTGTGCGGCGGACAGCCGTTTCGGTATCATGAACGGCTATGAATACCGCTATACGGAGTTGATCATAAACGGAGAGTACCGCGGACTTTACGCGCTCGGCTATCCGCCGGATAAAAAACAGATGGCGCTGGGACCGGGGGAGACTACATTTCAGAAAACTTCTGCCGATTCCGAGCTGAATATCGACTTTGATGACCTTGTCTCCGTCGAAAGCGCCTTTGAGGTGCGGTACGGAGACTTTGACGAAGAAGACGAGGGCGTGTGGTCGCCTCTCGCAAATTATTACAAGTACCTGCAGGGTTTGAGAGGCGCGGAGGACGGACTTTATACGGTCTGCGATCCCGACAACGCCGAGGATATTTTCCTGTTCGTCAACCTGATCCAGGCACACGACTGCGCAAGTGAGTTTTCGACGCTGAACATAAATCAGACGTTCAAGTCGGCAAGGGGCGGCAACGTCTGCCTCTATACCCCGTGGGACCTCGACCGGACGTGGGGAAACGTTTGGGACAGCGCCAAAAAGAATTTTACCTGCCACGAGGGCGACGCCTCGGTCAACTGTTTGATGAAGCTGAACCCCGTCTATTTTCTCATTATGTACGGCGACGATGAAGCGCTTTCGTCACTCAAAGATAAATACGCCGCTTTGCGCGCGGGAGGCTGGTCGGACGACGCGCTCTCGGAAATGATAGATCTTTATGAAAAACAGATATTCTCATCCGGCGCTTATTTGCGCGACGTTGAAAGATGGCCCGCGTCATCCCGCCTTGACGATCCGTCGACGGGACTTGCGCGTTTCAAAGAGTACGTTATGGAACGGCTCGGGTATATGGACAGTTATATCGACGCGCTCTCATGCGCGGATATAAACGAAGAGTACACGGTCTACTCGAGTGAAGACGGCGCCGTTGTCACTGTCGCAAACTGACAGCGAAGCGCCGCGTTATGAGACTCACTCAAACGTAAAACATTATTTGCAACCGATGACCCGAGAGGGAGTGATAATATATGAATTTGTTAAAGACTCTTGCCGCATCTGTCAGGCAGTATAAAAAGCCGTCGATACTGACGCTGATTTTGATGATAGGTGAGGCGGTGGTCGAATCGCTGATACCGTATATCACCGCGACAAGACTTATCAACACCATTCAGCAGAAGGGCGAATCTCTTGAGATAGGCGACATACTCGCGACGGGAGGACTCCTTGTCGCGATGGCGCTTTTGTCTCTTACCTGCGGAGGACTTGCGGGTTTTACCGCTGCAAAAGCGGCGGCGGGATTTGCGAAGAATTTAAGGCACGATATATTTGAAAAGGTGCAGACTTTTTCATTTTCAAATATCGACAAGTTTTCCTCGTCGTCACTCGTGACGCGTATGACGACAGACGTTTCAAACGTGCAGATGTCGTATATGATGATAATCAGAACGGCGGTACGAAGCCCGCTCATGCTCATTTTCTCCGTCACTATGGCGGCGACGATGGGCGGATGGCTCGCAGCGACGTTCGTCGTCGTCATCCCTGTGCTCGTCGTCGGACTTATCCTCGTCGGCAAAAAGGCGATGCCGGCTTTTCACCGCGTTTTCAGAAGATACGACAAGCTGAATGAATCGATAGAAGAAAACGTCAGAGCCATGAGAGTCGTAAAGGGCTTCTCGAGAGAAGAGTATGAGAAAAAGAAGTTCGGAGCAGAAGCGGACTCGATAAAGGACGACTTCACGAAGGCGGAGCGCATCGTCGCGGTCAACACGCCGCTTATGAACTTCTGTATGTACTTCAACATGGCGTTCATCCTGCTCGTCGGCTCTTATCTTGCGATAAACAAGATCGGCGGAGTCAACATAGGTCATATCTCCGCGCTCTTGACATACGGTATGCAGGTGCTCATGTCGCTCATGATGCTCTCTATGATCTACGTCATCATCACGATCTCGACGGAATCGGCAAAACGTATTTGCGAAGTGCTGAAGGAGACTCCCGACCTTACGGAGAAGGACAGCCCCGTGTGCGGTATCGCCGACGGCTCGATCGATTTTGAAGGCGTATCGTTCAAGTATTCGAAAGAAGGAAAACTCGACGCGCTCTCGGACATCGATCTTCACATCAAGTCCGGAATGACTGTCGGTATCCTCGGCGGTACGGGCTCCGGAAAGACGTCTCTCGTTCAACTGATCCCGCGTCTTTACGACGCTACAAAGGGAACAGTCCGCGTGGGCGGCGTCGACGTAAAAGATTATTCTCTCGAGTCGCTCCGGGACGAAGTTTCGATGGTGCTTCAGAAAAATCTTCTCTTCTCCGGTACGATAAAAGAGAATTTGCGCTGGGGCAACGAGAGCGCGACGGATGAGGAACTGAAGGAAGCGTGCCGTCTTGCTCAGGCGGAAGAGTTCATCGAATCGTTCCCCGACGGATATGATACTTATATAGAACAGGGAGGCACGAACGTTTCCGGCGGACAGAAGCAGAGGCTCTGTATCGCGCGCGCGCTCGTAGGACGCCCGAAAATACTCATCCTCGACGACTCGACAAGCGCGGTCGACACGAAGACGGACGCGCTGATAAGGCGCGGATTCAGAGAGTTCATCCCCGAGACGACGAAGATAATCATAGCTCAAAGAACGTCGTCTGTCGAGGACGCGGACCTGATAATCGTCATGGATAAAGGGACGATCGTCGGCGCGGGACGTCACGACGAACTCCTTAAAACGAACGAAATATACAAAGAAGTGTACGAGCAGCAGACGATGGGAGGTGACTTCGATGAAGAAAGATAAACACCTCCAGGGCGCGCCGAAAGGCGGCGCTGTGCCGGGACGCCCCGGGATGGATATGAAGGTGCTCGGCAGAGTGCTGAAGGATCTTTTTAAGTTTTATCCCGTGATGGCGCCGTTCACCGTGGCGGGGATCATTTTCTCCGCTTTGGTATCGGTAATACCGGCTATCTTCTTACAGCAGGTCACGAATACGATAGATATCATTCTCAAGGATCCCGCATCGTCTCTCACCTGGGGAGGCGACGTCGTTCCGAAGGTGCTTCTTCTTGTCGGATTCTACGTTCTCTCGATCATCGCCGTTACCGTCGAGACCCAGATGGCGGCGATCATCACGCAGGGCTTTCTCGGAAAGATGAGAAAGGCTATGTTCGACGGAATGCAGGACCTGCCTATAAGATATTTTGACACTCACAAACACGGCGACATAATGTCGTATTACACAAACGACATTGACACGCTCCGTCAGCTCGTCGGGCAGTCGTTCCCGACGCTCGTGCGCGCGGGCGTCATCGTCGTCGGCGTGTTCTTCATAATGCTCTATTACAGCTTGTATCTGACCCTGCTCATCATCGCCGGCGTCTTTGTGATGACTCTCGTTTCAAAGAAGTTCGGCGGCGGCTCGGCAAAATACTTTATCGCGCTCCAGAAGACCGTCGGCAAGACCGAGGGCTACGTTCAGGAGATGATGAACGGTCAAAAGGTCATCAAAGTTTTCAACAGAGAGCGCCGCTGTATGGAGGGTTATGACAAGCTGAACGAAGAGCTTTTCAACCACGCGTACAAAGCTAACGCCAACGCCAATATGCTCGCGCCGATAATCATGAATATCGGTAACGTGATCTACGTTGTCGCCGCGATAACCGGGTGTCTTTTGCTCGTCGGCGGAGTCGGAAACATCGGCATAAAGGCGCTCGTAACAGGAAGCGTCGCGCCGATGTCCGTCAGTATCATCGTCACGTTCCTTTCGATGACGAAGCAGTTCACCGGAAACATAAACCAGGTGTCACAGCAGATCAACTCGGTCGTCATGGCTATGGCGGGAGCGAAGAGGATATATGAGCTTATAGGCGAGGAGCCCGAGGTCGACGACGGATACGTCACGCTCGTCAACGCGGAAGTGGACGGTGACGGAAACGTTACGGAAACGGAACGCCATACCGGTCACTGGGCGTGGAAGCACCCGCATTCCGCGGACGGAAGCGTAACTTATACTCTTCTTCGCGGAGACGTTCGTCTTACGGACGTTGATTTCGCATACGTTGAAGGCAAGACGGTCCTTCACGACATAACTCTTTTCGCAGAGCCGGGTCAGAAAGTCGCGTTCGTCGGCGCTACCGGAGCGGGAAAGACGACGATCACAAATCTTATCAACCGTTTCTACGATATTGCCGACGGAAAGATAAGATATGACGGCATAAATATCAACAAGATAAAGAAATCAGACCTACGTCGTTCCCTCGGCATAGTTCTTCAGGATACGAACCTGTTTACGGGGACCGTAATGGACAATATCAGATACGGAAAGCTCGACGCGACTGATGAAGAATGTATCGCCGCCGCGCGCCTTGCGGGAGCGGACGACTTTATCGTGCGTCTGCCCGACGGCTACAACACGATGCTCACCGGGAACGGCGCGAACCTGTCGCAGGGACAAAGGCAGCTGATCTCTATCGCGAGAGCCGCGGTCGCCGATCCGCCCGTTATGATCCTGGACGAAGCGACTTCATCCATCGACACGAGGACCGAGGCGATAGTTCAGCGCGGTATGGATAAGCTGATGGAAGGCAGAACGGTATTCGTCATCGCTCACCGTCTGTCCACAGTCATGAACTCCGACGTTATAATGGTACTCGACCACGGCAGGATAATCGAGCGCGGAGATCACGACAAGCTGATCGCCGACAGAGGCGTTTACTACAGACTGTATACAGGCGCATTCGAAATGGAGTGAACTTCAGACGGCGCATCCCGCGCCGTGCGGAAGTGATATTGAATATAACGATATGGATCTGAAAAACAAAGCGCTCCTCGCTCCGATGGCGGGTTATACCGACGCGGCGATGAGACGGCTCTGCCGTATGCTCGGCGCCGATATGTCGGTGACCGAGATGGTGTCCGCAAAGGCCGTCTGCTACGGCGACGTCAAGACGGGAGAACTCTCTTCAATATCGGCGGGAGAAGGAGACGTTGCGCTCCAGCTCTTCGGACACGAGCCGGACGTTATAGCCGAGGCGGCGCGACGCGCGGCGTGCGGCGAGATACCCGGCGCCGTCTTTGATCGTCTTCCGGCGGCGATCGACCTGAATATGGGGTGTCCTGTCAAAAAGATAGTTTCGTCCGGCGACGGATGCGCTCTTATGAGGGACCCGAAAGCCGCGGCGCGGATAGTGAAATTGACGTCAGAGGCGCTTTCCCCGTACGGGATACCGCTCACGGTAAAGATCAGAGCGGGCTGGGACAGGGAGAGCATAAACGCGCCGTACTTTGCCGCTCTGATGGCTGACGCCGGAGCTGACGCCGTGACAGTCCACGCGAGAACGAGAGAGCAAATGTATGCTCCGTGTGCCGACTGGAACGTGATAAAGGACGTCAAACGCGAGCTCGGGGACTTTCCCGTTATCGGGAACGGCGATATAATGTCAGCGGACGACGCGAGGCGTATGACGGAGCTTACCGGGTGCGACGCGGTCATGATAGGGCGTGCCGCTCTCGGGGATCCGTGGATATTCTGCAAGATCGCAGCGCTGCGCGAGGGGAAAGAGTATACGCCCCCGGATGTGAACGAAAGGATGGCGGCAGCGCTTCGTCTTGTGAGAGAGGTCATCGCGGAGCGCGGAGAATACGTCGGCGTTCGAGAAGCGAGAGGAAGGATCGCCCATTTTATAAAAGGCATACCCGGCGCCGCGTCTGTTCGCGGAAAACTGAATAACGCGGAAACGTATTCGCAGTTAGAAACGATTATAAACGAATGGCTCTCAGGTACGGGAGCTTTGCGAGGTGAAATATGAAAAGATTTACGTCATTACTCACAGCTTTGGTTATGTTATTCGGCGCAATGCTCATGACGTCGTGCGGCGCGGATTCCGGCGACGGCACTCCTAAAGGGATGAAGCTCGCCTCATCGGATGCGGCGTCGTACAGGTTTTACGTCCCCGACACGTGGCAGTGCGACGTGGCGTCCGATTTCAATGTGGTCTTCTCTCTTATTTTTCTTATACCACTGTTTTATTTTTGAAGAAGCCTG
>JAFXNX010000384.1 GCA_017529175.1 Clostridia bacterium | reverse complement strand
CTATAGGACTCAAACGGATGAAATTTCGAGATATTTTCGGCGCGGAGGAAGCAGGAATACGCCGGTATTCCAATGACGACAAACCGAAAAGAGCCGAAATAGCGCCGTTTGAGCGGGTTCGGATAACTCTTGTTACCCTAGAGTAAGAAAAAACCGCCGGCGTCGCCGGATCTGTGAAATGACAAGGAGAATCGACACATGAACGTCACGATCCCGATAAACGAAATGCAAAAAAAGCCCGGAGCCGAACGAAAACGGAAAATACTGATCGTCGAGGACGAGTTCGTCAACCGCGAGATCCTGATTGCCATCCTGGATGCGGAGTACGAGATCATCGCGGTCGGGTCGGGCGCGGAAGCCGGGGCATCGCTTCTTTCGCTGTCGCGGGAGATCAGCCTCGTTCTGCTTGATTTGAACCTGCCCGACCGGCACGGTCTCGACATCCTCCGCGAAATGAAGGAGAATCCGCTGACTGCGAAGATCCCCGTGATCGTTCTGACGTCCGATAAGGAAGCCGAGGTCGAGAGCCTCAACATCGGCGCGATCGACTTCATTCCGAAGCCGTATCCCATTCCGAAGGTCGTGCAGGCGCGCGTCAAGCGCACCATCGAGTTCTCGGAGGACCGCGCCCTGATCCGCGAGACCGAGTACGACCATCTGACCGGGCTGTATACGCGGGAGTACTTCTACCGTTACGCGGAGCAGTACGACGTCTTTCATCCCGACGTTCCGACCGACGCGCTGGTCCTTGACGTCAATCGCTTCAAGATGATCAACGAACGTTTCGGCAAACAGTACGCCGATCAGGTACTGATCCGGATCGGGCAGGCGATCGTCGCGTCGGTCGGGGAGGCGGGCGGGATCGCCTGCCGCCGCAGTGCCGACACCTTCCTCGTCTACTGTCCGCACCTCACCGATTACCACGCGTTTCTCGACGCGATCATCGCCGCCGCGTGCGGGGACGATAAAGGAAGGATCCGCATTCGCCTCGGCGTCTCGGCAAAGACCGAAAAGACGGTGGAGATGCAGACGCGTTTCGACCGTGCGAAGATCGCCGCCGACACCGTCCGCGGGAGCTTTACCGACTGCATCGCGTTCTACGACAACGCCATGCACGAAAAAGAAATCTGCGACGAACGTCTGCTCGACGAGTTCCCGCGCGCGATCGCCGAAAAGCAGTTCGCGGTCTATTTCCAGCCGAAGTTCGACGTCCGCCCCGACACCCCGGTTCTTTGCGGCTCGGAGGCGCTGGTGCGCTGGATCCATCCCGAACTCGGCATGATCTCGCCCGGCGTATTCATCCCGCTATTTGAAAATAACGGCTTGATCCGTATGCTCGACCGCTACGTCTGGCGGGAGACGGTCTCGCAGATCGCCGCGTGGAAGAAGCAGTTCGGCAGAACCGTTCCCGTGTCGGTCAACGTTTCGCGGATCGATATGCTGGACCCCGATCTTGTCGAAACGCTCCGCGACCTCGTTATAAACGGCGGGCTCGACTTTTCCGACCTGCACCTTGAGATCACCGAATCCGCCTACACCGAGAACGCGCGGCAGATCATCGATACGGTGAATCAGTTGCAGAAGATCGGATTCGTGATCGAAATGGAGGATTTCGGTTCGGGGTATTCCTCCCTGAATATGATCGCCACCCTGCCGATAGACGTTCTGAAACTCGATATGGTATTCATTCGGAGCGTGTTCCGGGAGAACGGGAACCTTAGAATGCTGAAAGTGATCGTCGAGATCGCCGAAACCCTGTCGGTTCCGATGATCGCGGAGGGCGTCGAGACCGCGGAACAGTTAAACACCATGCGTGAAGTGGGATGCGATATGGTACAGGGGTACTATTTTTCCGCGCCGAAACCGGCGGCGGACTTTGAAAAATTCATTCGCGAATGGCTCCAAATAAAAGAGCCGAAGAGCGTTTTAAAGGAGGTGGAAGTATGCTGACGCTTGAAAAACTCCGCGCGTTCGGCGCAAACGTTGACGAGGGGATGCAGCGCTGCATCAACAACGAGTCGTTTTACCTGATGCTGACGGAAAAGGCGATCCGCGATCCGGGGTTCGAAAAACTGTTGGAGGCTGCGGAAAACGGGGACCTCGACCGGGGGTTTGAGCTTTCCCACGCCTTGAAAGGCGTGACCGCGAACCTCGCCCTGACCCCGCTGTTCGCCCCGATCGCCGAACTCACCGAACTTTTCCGTAACAAGGCGGACGCCGATTACGTTTCGCTGGTTAAGGCGATCATTGCAAAACGCGACGAACTGACCGCTTCGGCAGGATAAAACAAACCGCAATCTGTTATACAGTCTTTGAGAGGCACAGCGTATGATCCGAACCAGACTTCTTTCCGTTCTGTCCGTCCTTCTTTTGTTTGGTTTGTCCCTGATATCCTGTCAGGTGACCCGAAGTGCAACGGGCACGACCGGATCGCCGATGGTGACCCCCGGTAGGTTTTAACCATCTCAAGGCAATTTTAACCACCCCGGGGTAAGAAGTGGGTAAGTTCTATTAAAATATTCTACTCAACACATAAAGAAACGGTTATTTTGATAGAATGACCGTTTCTTTTATTTTATCTCAAAACGGCTTGAAATAAGGGCATTCCGCCGTTTTCAGCATTTCAAAAGGCAGTCATCACAGACCGGATTTCGTCTATAGTGGCTGCCTTTTTCATTTTTCTGTTCGCACCGATTAAGTAATCGTACTTGCATGATACCCACGCTTTTTCCTTCGTTTCAGTAATTATCTGATGTAAACGGAAACCATCTGATAAAAAATGCACACAGGTCTATCAGGATCAGCGGACAAAAGGAAGGTCGATCGAACGGCTCACGGTAACCGTTTAAAATATATCAAAAAAAGAACAGAGTGAGGTAAGAATCATGAAAAAATACACTCCCGAGGCGCTTATCAAGATAAGCCGCTATCAGAACTGCTTTCCTACTCTTCCAACAAATATCAAAACTGAAATATGCGCCGGAATCTTGAATT
>JAFXNX010000383.1 GCA_017529175.1 Clostridia bacterium | reverse complement strand
GGCTGCTGCGGCGCCCATGGGCGGCGCCGGCGGCAGGGGCGGAATGTATGGAGGAATTATTGCGCGACTCCGTCTCGCGCTCTGCCAAAGGGAAAGATGCCTTTGGAGACCTATATAGAAAAGCGAAAGCGGCGCGCCGCTGTCGCTTTTTTCAATAATATACGTTTTCAATGGAAACGTATATATCATACAGGCGCGAAGTGCCTGTATATCATGCTCGCGAAGCGAGTATATCATACGCGGCATTGCCGCGTATATCATTGTTTCTTCACCCCATGTCATTCTGAGGCGCATCGTGCCGAAGAATCCCTTTGACAAGTGGAGACTAAAGAGATAAGAGGGCTTCGTTTCCGAAGCCCTCAACTCCTAACTCCTAATTCATCACTCAGCAATGATCCTCATCGTCGCGAGTACGTCCTTCATATTGACGAAACCGTCGCCGTTTACGTCGGCGTTGATAAACGACTGCTCGTCGAGATCGACGATAAGGGAGATAAATTTCTTTACGTTGAGTATATCTTTCGCTCCGACAACGCCGTCGCCGTCCGCGTCGCCTTTAAGAATCGTAATGAAATGTAACGTCGCGTTTTCCAAACTGTCCTTTCCAGATTCAAAATACATATTATTCCACTGTTCTTCCGCTCCGCTGTAGTAAACATCCGTCAGCGAGTAGCAATCTTTGAACACGCCACTGGATATATATTTTATACTTTTAGGTAACACGACGTACTTGAGCGAATAGCAATTGTCAAAAGCATATTGATCAATTGACTTCACGCCGTTCGGAATTATAATGCTCTCAAGTGAATAGCATTCATAAAAAGCATATCGCTCTATAGACGTGACGCTTCCGTCAGAGGGTATCACGCTGTTTTTACAGCCAAACACGAGAGACTTTGTCCCTGTTTCGATGACGCAGTTCCCGTATGAATGATACCTTCTATTCCCTTCTTCGACCGTTATGCTTTCAAGCGAATTACACGAACCAAACGCAAGCTCGCCGATCGATTCAACGTTTTTCGTGATCACTACGCTCAAAAGATTGCCGCAATACCTGAACGCGTCTTGCCCTATCGATTTAATATTTTCAGGGATCGTTATATCCGTAAGATCAAAACACCCCATAAAAGCGCTCTCGCCTATCGACTTTACACTTTCGTCCGTAGGTATGACACTGTTTTTACATCCTACAATGATCGATCCAGCATCGATATCGATCAGGCAGTTTCCGACGGAACTATACTTACTATTTCCGTCCTCAACCGTTATACTTTCACTCTCGAAAAATTCAAATGCGTAGTCGCCTATATATACAACATTTTTCGGGATTGTCAAATTTTCGAAGGAACACCAGTAAAATGCTCTTTCATAGATTATTCTCGTATTTTCATTTATGCCGCATAAAGATGATCCTTTGAAAAGCACAACGCAGGGGTTCTCAGCGTTTCCGAGATACTCAGCGCCGTCGTATTCATTCAATCGAAGCGATGTGCAACCATAAAATGCATATTCTCCTATTGAAGTCACCCCATCAGGGATCGTGATCGAAGTCAGCGAGCTGCAGCCGTAAAATGCACAATATCCTATCGACGTCACGCTGTAGGGGAGCGTTAATGAGGTCAGCGCAGCGCATCCGTCGAAAGCGTATTCTGAAATAAATCTGGTATTATCATTTATACTGCATAATTGGATTTCTGTATTTATCGCGCTTACCAAAACAAGATACGGATTGTTTTCGTTTCCGATATACTTTGCGTTGTCATATACGTTGTATTCTAGCGAATCGCAGTATGAAAATGCCATACTTCCTATCGACGTCACGCTCTCCGGGATTATGATAGATGTGAGCGAGTCGCATTCGGAAAATGCGCATGCATCTATCGACGTCACGCTGTTAGGGATTGTGACCGAAGTCAATGAACGGCAATTCCCAAATGCATATTTTCCTATCGTCGTCACGCCGTCGTGGATCGTAATCGACGCAAGCCGGCTACAGCCGGAAAATGCATTGTCTCCTATCGTGGTCACGCTGTCAGGGATATTAATCGACGTCAGCGAGTAGCAATGCGAAAATGCATTCCCACCTATCGACGTCACACTGCCGTCGGATGGGATAACGCTGTTTTTACATCCCAAAACCAGCGTCTTTGATACAGTCTCTATCAAACAGTTTCCGGAAGAGTGGTATCTGGTGTTGCTCTCTCCCACTGTTATACTTTCAAGCGAACTGCAGTTGGAAAATGCGCTGTTGCCTATCGACGGAACACCATTTCCGATAACAATCGACGTCAATTCGTTACAGCTTTCAAATGCAGATTCTCCTATCAACGTTACGCTGTCCGGAATTACTATTGATATCAGCGAGCTGCAACAGAAAAATGCATACTTTCCTATCGACGTCACCTTATTTGGAATTATTATCGATGGCAGCGAACTGCAATCTTGAAATACCCCTCTGCCTATCGACGTCACGCTGTCCGGGATAGTGATCGACGTCAGCGAGCTGCAGCTGGAAAATGCATTGTCTCCTATCGACGTCACGCTGTCGGGAATAGTGATTGACGTCAGCTGGTAGCAGTTGAAAAATGCATCGTCTCCTATCGACGTAACACTGCCCGGAATCGTGAAAGACGTCAGCTGGTAGCACTCATAAAACGCAAAATCTCCTATAGTTGTCACACCGTAAGCAATATTAACGGATTTGATCAAAGATACATGGTCATACCAGGGAACATGCGCTTCGGACCATCCGTAATAATAATCATCCATTCCCCCTGTACCGGAGATCGTCAGCACGCCGGTATCCGTATCAAGCGTCCACGTAAGGTTATCACCGCAAGTACCCGAATATGTTGCCGCTCCGACGGGGATCGCGGCTGAGAACGTCGCGAAGACCATTATCGCGACGAGAGTCAAGGAAAGCAGTTTTTTCATAGCTTTTCTCCAAGATAATAATATTGATATAATATTATATCATACTTACGATCGCCGCACAATACCTTTGTTCAAAAAGCGATCATCTTCCGTATTTTTTTCTTGTCAATATGCACTTATCATTAAGAAAAATCATAAAATTTTCAGCTGAAATTCACAAAAACTATATACAAATGAAAAAATGTGTGCTATAATATAGATGCAAGGAGGAGATGAGAATAAAGTATTTAATACTGATTCTCGGCTCCTCCTTGGTGCTATTACAACAGAAAAGGTGGTGTCCCAAGTGAAAACAACGATCATCGGAAGACAAATGAACGTGTATGATGAGACGAAATCTCTCATCGAGAAGAAACTCGCAAAATTCGACAAGTATTTCAAAGGAGAGCCCGAGGCGGTAGTAACGCTCCGTAAAGTGCGCGAGAGCGACAGAATGGAAGTTACGATCTCGTGCAACGGAACGCTGTTCCGCGCCGAGAAAACAAGCCCGACGTTCCGCATAGCGCTTGACGAGTGCATCGATTCGATCGAGCGTCAGCTGAGAAAGAACAAGACGAGACTCCAGAAGAAGCTGCGCGAAAAGATCGAATACCCCGCGGAAGACACAAGCGGCGACGATTACTTCGGAGAGGAGAACGAGTTCAAGATCAGAACAAAGAGCTTCCCTCTCAAGCCGATGACGGCGGAAGAAGCTATCCTTCAAATGAATCTTCTCGATCACACGTTTTACGTCTACAAAGACGAGCTTACCGGAGAGACGAACGTAGTTTACAAGCGCGAGGCAGGAAGCTACGGTCTGATAGTTCCCGAGGACGCCAAATAATAATGAAAAACGCCCTTCGGAGGAGGTTCTCCGTTGGGATCTGGGGGAGGTACTGCGAGCGTACCTCCCCCTTTGCTTTTTGCAGATTCTTTAATATTGACAAACTGCCACGTCGTTGCTATAATTATATAGCATAAGAGACCCGAACGCACACGCCTGAGGCGGGTTGTCATCGCCGCTTTTCGGATTGTCGCGATCGACGGATAACAATACGTCTTCACGCTCCGCACCGAAAATCATTCGGTGACAGCTCCGCCCGGGTCGAAGAGTTTTAAGCAGGCAGATCGGTGCGCAGACAAGGCAAGTCGCGCAGGACGTATAATATCCGTCCAAGCGACTTAACACAGAATGCGTTTCCGATATGTCGCTTAAAACCGCGCGTGTTCGAGCCTCTTATGCTATAGCACAAATCTGAAAGGAACGACTCAAATGAAAAGAATACTCATAATCGTTTTATCGCTCATTGCGATCCTCTCTCTCATAGCCTGCGAGCCTATCGACGTAAATCCGAAAGACGACGAGCCTGCGGCAGCGGCGGCGGACGGCCCAAAGGTCGACGACCCGTACGCAAACAAAGTAAATATAAAGATCGACGTTAAAGACTTCGGAGAAATGACATTCGAGCTTTATCCCGATCTCGCGCCTGTCACGGTCGAGAACTTCTTACAGTACGTTGACCGCGGCTTTTACGACGGGCTCACGTTCCACAGGATCATGAAGGGCTTTATGATCCAGGGCGGCGACCCGAACGGCAACGGCACCGGCTCCGGTGACCGCTCCCCTATCAAAGGTGAGTTTTCAGAGAACGGATACAACAATCCTCTGTCACATCAGTTCGGAGTTATCTCCATGGCAAGGACTTCCATCTCTATGGATTCCGCCACCTCGCAGTTCTTTATCTGCAACGCCGACGCATCCGTCTCGCTTGACGGAAAATACGCCGCGTTCGGTAAGATCACAAGCGGCGAGGACGTGCTGACTGCTATCTCGAACGTTGAAGTCGAACCCAGTCCTTTAAAGCAAACCGAATTATCGCACCCTGTCGAGACCGTTATTATCAACAGTATAACAAGGATGGATTAATTCAGTAAAATACAAAAGAGAGCGTTCCGTTTTCGCGGAACGCTCTCTTTTGTATTTTACTCTTCCCAAGCCCTCTTGATGACTACGGGCGTCACCGGCGTCGTGCGCTCTCCCGATCTTCCGTACACTACCGGAACGTCCGCTATCGCGTCGAGAACGTCGAAGCCGTCCGTCATCTTTCCGAACGCCGCGTAGTCTCCGTCGAGGAACGACGCGTCGCCGTGACAGATAAAGAACTGACACGTCGCAGAGTCTTTTACGTTCGTTCTCGCCATCGAGATCACTCCGCGTTCGTGAGAGAGCTTATTGTCAACTCCGTTCGATCTGAACTCTCCTTTTATAGGCTTCTGCTTGCCGTCGCCCATTCCGGTCCCCGTGGGGTCGCCCCCCTGGATC
>JAFXNX010000382.1 GCA_017529175.1 Clostridia bacterium | reverse complement strand
ATCTTGAGTGTATTACGACGTTAGGAAAGTCTTTCTGTATCTCCGTCATCAGCTGCCTGTATACTTCAAAGCCGCCGTGATTGTTCCAGTGCGTGTCGGTTTTGTAATATAAGCATCTCGCAGGGTTTGCGTTCTTTGCGGCGAGAAGACTCTCGCGTCCGTCAATGACAGATATGCCTTTCGCTCTGAGAGCCTCGACCATCTGATCTATCGGCCGGTAAGTTCCCATCGTATATCCCTTGGGCATATATTCGGGGTAGATCGAGTTTTTGTTCGGAATGAAGACGATATACATCTTCATCTTTTTCTTTCCGCCCTCGGTCGACTCGACCCAGCGGTTTCGCTCGACTACCATATTAACAACGCTGTCAAGTCTGTCAGGTGTCATAAGTGCTGTGCCGTCGTAGTCGCGCAGCGTTTCCTGAGAGAAAATGAATCCGTCGTATCCGACAATAGTCGTCGAATACTCGGCAGAGCCCTGGTATACAAGCCCGGGAATTATATCTGATCTGTTTTTCTTCGGTTTGTTGTAGTCGGCGTTCGGGTTTGTCGCGCCTTCCTGCTTTATGGGCATGAAGGGAAGCGTGTTTGAAGTGTCTTCGTATTCAAGAGACGGAGCGTCGGCGCTGCAGTGCATATTCTCGCCTGCGCCGGTCTGTATACCGCCGGTATTCTGTCCGCTCTGATCGTCTGATCCGTTTGATGAGCCGTTTTGCTGATTTGAGCTTTGACCGCCGCCACCGGACGAATTTGAGCCGGAATTTCCGGATACGTTTCCGCTTATGACGATCTCCTCAGTCCTTGACTGATCCTCAGACGGCGTATTTGTGTTGTTTGCAAGCTCTTTCTTTGTGTCTGCGGACGACGTCTCGTCTGATGACTCCGCGTCGGCGTTTTCACTCTCGGGGCTCTCGCTTTCCGCGTCGGTCTCATCGTGCATCACATCGCTTTCCGCGTCGGTCTCTGCTTCCGACGTTTGAGGCTCATCGAGCGTCAAGGCGTCACGGTCGGATGATGAGGCTCCGTCTTTGCTCGCGCAGGCGCAAAGGAACACCATTATGAAGCACGTCAGAACGGAAATGATGATGATCAGTTTTTTAATTATTGTTTCACCGTTTTTCATCGTTTACTCCGGCTTTTAAACTAATTCTATTATAATCCTACAAAATAATTATGTCAATTATGTTTGAAAATTTAAAATAAATAATTATCGGCTTTTTATAAACGAAAGTGAGCGGCGAAGATTGTCGACGTCGATCGCGGGACCGTCGTCGATTATACCGGGAGATTCGAGGGTGAAAGTGCCTTCGTACTCCATCTCTTTCAGACGCGAAAAGATGTAGTCAAAGTCGGCTTTTCCCTCGCCCGGATGGAACACGGGACGAAGACAGGAAAACTCCTTGTGACCGCCTCTGTAGTCGCTTATATGGACGTGTTCTATGAACGGCGTCACGTCTCCGTCTGTGAGGGTCTCGCGCGCGTTTTCATGGCAGGTGGCGAACCTCGTATCGAATACGAGCCCGACCTTTCCGAAATGCTCTTTTATCTTGTGCCAGTTCGTAAGGGGATCGGTGTCGACAGACGGCACGTTCTCGACCATTATACGAAGACCGCTGCGGTCCGAAATATCTATCAGTTCCGGAAGAGCGGACGCGTTGAAGTCTATCGCAATGTCGGAATTCAGTCCTCCCCAGAGGTGCAGCACGAGACGCGAAGAGCCCGCCTCCGACGCAGTCTCGCAGTTATACCTGAACATATCGAGCGCTTTTTGCCTCAATTTCGCAGCGTCACTTTTATCTCCGCTTCGCTTCGCTGTTCCCGCGTCAGAGAGCACGGCGCCTATATCCTTGTCGGTGTGGAACGTCGGAAAGAGACATCCTTCGGAAACAAGACGGCGCGCGATCTCTTTTGCGTTTGAATAATATGCTTTGATAAACATGAACTCCGCGCCGTCGATCATACCCTCGTCCATAAGACGGGGAACTGTGCGTACGACCTCGTCGATATCGAAACCGTTGCGCCTTTCGACGAGAGAGCCCATTGACAGAAATACTTTGTTTTTCATTTTATCCTCGATAGTTGATTTGACAGTTTAAATTTTATCACAAAAGAAAAACCATATCAAGCGTATGTAAATAATTTGTCAAATAACTGTACAATTATTTTATTTTGTGCTACAATGATATGAGATCAAAAGGAGACGTGTTCTTATAATGGACGTTGGATCAAAAACAAATGCGGCGTGCACCGACACTTTCAGCCTTCTGTTCCCGGAGGGCTCGTCACGCGGCAATTATATGAAAAAGTCTGCCGAGGCGCTCTCGTCCCTCGGCCTTTCGGATATGTTCGATATGAAGAGCGCCGACGTCACGGAGTATCTCTCTTGCGACGCTGACGTTATCGCATACAGACAAAAAACGGTGCGCGACGTTATGAACGTACCGGGCGCGCTTTCCGCTCTGAAAAAATGCGTCCCGATAATGAGGGATATCGCAGATATCAGAAAGATGGGGAGCGACGCCGACACGACTGACGCATATATTTACAATATGACCGAAGTCGAGCTTTACGTATCTCTTCTCGAACTGCTCTCCGATGATATTCTTCCGCTGAAAGAGCGTTTTGAGTCCGATGCGATGAAGACGTTCTGCGATAAAGTAGAAGAGCTTACTCAAAGCGAGCGTTATAAAGAAATAAATAAAATGCTTGAGGAGCTGACTTACCGCGTACGCGAGATCAAGAGCGTCGCGCTCGGAGTAAATCTCGACGCGGGGCTGTACCCCGAATCCGCGGGACTCATATCCGTCGGAAGCGGAAAGTACAGTATGGCGGAAGGGCTTGAAAAGATATTCAGGATCGACGCGAAACGCGGCGAGGAGAGGGTCATAGCGCCGCTCGTTAAAGCCGCCGCTTCTTTCACCGATCCCGAAGAGGAAGGCATGAGACGCGCAGTTCTCGCCGCGCTCTCGACAATTTTCAAATCGAGCTTCAAGTCGTGGCGGAAGATAGTGCAGACGTACGTTCTCGAGAACACCGCGTTTATCATGGGCGTGATTCCGGAGATCGAGTTTCTGTCGCTTGCAGGCGCTTTCCTTGACGATATTGCTTCCCGCGGGATCGAAACAGCCTTCCCGAAGGTCATAGGCGACGGCGCGCATCTTGCGGCAAAGGGGCTCGTCAACCCCATTATAGCGCTGAAGACCGCGGACAAGATGGTACCGAACGACGTCGATTTCGGAGAATACCGTATTTTCGTCATAACCGGCCCGAACAGGGGAGGTAAATCCGTATTTACCTGCGCCGTGGGTCAGGCGGTGATGATGGCGTCGCTCGGACTTCCCGTCGCTGCCGAAGAGTTTGAAATGTCGTGCGTCGACAACTTATTCTGTCATTTTCCGACGGGAGAAGACGATACGGTCGAAAAGGGAAGGCTCGGGGAGGAGTGCGCAAGACTTTCGCAGATAGTCTCGTCTGTGACGGAAAAGAGCCTCGTTCTCCTCGATGAATCGCTCTCGTCAACCGGTTCGGACGAGGCGTCATCGATCGCCGAGCAGCTTCTCGAAGGTCTTGCGGTCATCGGATGCCGCGCGGTATTTTCGACCCACCTCCACGCGCTCGCGCTCGGAGTTGACGAGATAAACCGCGCGTCGGCTGCGCTCGGAGGAGCAAAGATCGACAATATGGTCGCAAAGATCGCGCAAGGGGAGCGCAGCTTCAGGATAGTTCGCGCAAAACCCGAAGGAAAGAGCTACGCGAAGGATATCGCGGAGAAGTACGGGCTCTCTCTCGACAGTATACTCAAAAAGGCGGGGATATTCAAAAATGACGGCGGAAATCAAAAAAATCAATAAAATAAAAAAAGTACTTGATTTTTTCAAAACGCTGTGATATACTATTGATTGCTGATTTGAAAAATAATAATATTTAACTTATATAAACGGAGGTGCAAGAGAATGGCTAAGTGCAGTATTTGCGGAAAAGGCGTTACATTCGGTCAGAACGTTTCCCATTCACACCGTAGATCAAACAGAGCTTGGAAGCCGAATATCAGAAAGGTTAGAGCTGTTGTGAACGGCAGTCATACGACGATCAGCGTATGCTCCCGCTGCCTCAGATCCGGCAAGGTCGAGCGCGTTTAATTTAAAACATATCAAAGGAGCAGGCGAGAGTCGTCTGCTTTTTGATTTTTGGAGAGTTTAGGATGTTATCAACGGATAATAAGAGATT
>JAFXNX010000381.1 GCA_017529175.1 Clostridia bacterium | reverse complement strand
TCAGTTGATAAGGTCGTTATAAAATATGATCTCTTCCGGAAGGCGAAGATTCAGTTTTTCTCTCGCCTTTTTTTCATAATAATCTTCGTCCTTCGGATTTTCAAGTTCGTTGTTATACTGATCTATTTCGTATCTGATATGTTCGTTTTCAGCTATCATCTTTTCGTTTTCCGCGTTCTGTGCGTTGATCTCGATCTGTAATTTGATTATCGTCATCACACATAAAAACACGAACATCGTCACGATTATACTGAACAAAAAACCGTGCTTTTTTCTTTTCATCTCGGTCCCTTTCTATAGCTTTATAAACTCCGACAATTTGCTGATACACTTTAAAGTATACCTTTTCTTTCGCTTTTTGTCAAGTGCGGCAAATAATCGCCGGAATAATTTTACAGCGCGGGATAGAAAAACCTTATGAATTACACGGTAAAGCTTTCTGAACGGATATATGAATGCAAACAGCGCAAGATTCAACAAAAGCTTGACAAGTTCCGACACTCGCTCAAAAAAGTATACGGTTACCTTCCCGAGGGATATATAGTAAAGTCTGAACCCTGCCGCGGCGCAAAATAGGATAAACCATCTGAAAATACCGTAATTGTTACAGTATAAGAACAGAACGAAAGAAACGCCTGCAAAAGTGAAAAACAATACGTCAAGTACCGCTGTAATGACTGACGACGCGATCTTCCCTCTTTTTGCGGAAAAGATATTTACGACTCCCCGTTCGTAGATCTTATTGAACGACGTTTTGCCCGGATAATACAACGCGACTCCCGCAACTGTTTTGATAACTCTCACCACGTCGTACAACGCGCCGAAAGCGATACCGAGCACAAGGGCGTAAAGGGACGTTTGAAGAAGTCCCGACATTGATACTTCCATTACGTTCCCCTATTTAAAGAGCCTCTTTGATTTCTTACCCGACGGCGCGTCATTGTAAAACTGAAAGCCATCGATCGTCCCGGTGACGGACAGTTTTCCGCTGTCGCAGTCAAATCGTTCGATCTTCATTGACGAACCCTCGATCGAAATATTGCCGTCTGCGCAGCTCAGTATCAAAAGGTCTTCACTGAACTCGACAACGTCGCATATCCCGGTGAGTTCCGCTCTTTTTCTGTCGTAAATACAAATATCACATGATCCGTTCATAAAATATCACCTCGCTATAATATATGAAGCGAGGTGATGTTTTATTATTCGGAAATTATCTGATAAAGCTCTCCAGCGAGCTCTTTCGGTACCGTTTCTTTTACGTCCTTGACGATAAAGCGAAGCGTCTTCTCGCCGAACGCGATCTCAACTTTGTCTCCGACTTTTACGTCATAGGATGCTTTTACGACTTTTCCGTTTACCGATACTCTGTCTGTGTCGCAAGCTTCGTTGGCGACAGTCCGTCTTTTAATAATACGCGATACTTTTAAAAACTTATCTATCCTCACAACTACTCCGCTATTAAAAAATCAGCCCCGCCTTGCGGGGCTGATCGATGAATTATCTTATTTCTTTTTCTTTCCTGCGTTTACTTTTTCCTTAAGAGGTGCGCCTGCTGTGAATGCGGGATACTTCGAAGCTTTGATCTTGATCGTATCGCCTGTTGCAGGGTTGCGGCCCGTGCGAGCTGCTCTCTTCTTAACTTCGAAAGAACCAAAACCGATGAGCTGAACTTTTTCGCCGGCTACGAGTGCGTCTTCAATTGCACCGATCGTTGCTGCTACAGCTGCTTCTGCATCCTTCTTCTTAAGGTCTGCTTTCTTTGCTACTACTTCGATAAGTTGTGACTTATTCATTTTGTTGAATCCTTTCACATTTAAAATTTACTGCGTTTCCGCAGTTTTCTGTTGTAATTAGTATACCATTAATATTCGACGATTTCAAGTATTTTCGAAAAAATATATCCAAATTATTGATATTTTTCCGATAAAACGGGCATATATTGGGGTCTTAGTTCGAAAATCAAATCAAACGAGCTTGAGTTTGTGCAAAAGCACATATATTTTTTCGCCCTTCGGAAGAAGAACTATATCGTCGTGATCGAGTGATTTGAGAACAAATATCAGCACAAGGTATACTATCGCGGCGGCGGCGACGGCGATAACCGTCCTTATCATTGATGATGCGATCGGCAGATAATAGTAAACGGCAAACGCGCAAACCGCGCACGCAAGCGCCGAAATAAACGGTTTTATGAAGATCTTGAAGATGTTGGGAATGTATTTGATCTTCTTTGCGACGAAGAAGAAATTGCAAAGCATCGTGACTAGATAACAAAGGAACGTTCCGACCGGCGCCGCAAACATAACGATGCGGTACTTAGACGCGCAATCCGCGAGTTTGACAACAGCGTTTGACGAATATCCCTCAAGGAATCCGAGAGAGCGTCCTATGCCGTAGGCAAAGCTATCGGCGGCGTTGATAAGATCGTTTGACGACGCGTCCTTCGCCGGCGTTCCGTTAATCGAACCGAGCACTCCTATCAAAATAAACGTTGTCAGAAGCTTCACGACGGCGCCGGCGACCATCGAAATGATCGGCAGCTGCTGATGTCTGTGTGCCTGTAGAAACGAATTCGTGATCGAGAGCATCGACAAAAAGAATATGGACGGTGCAAGGACCGAAAGAAGCGGGGCAGCCGCGTCAACTGCAAAAGAATCCTTGAAAAGTATCCCGAGAAGCGGTTTTGAAAGCGCCGCCATTCCGAAAGAACAAGGAAGCGAGATTATCGCGGTGATCTTCAAAGAACTGTTCATTGTACCGACGACAAGTGTTCTGTTCTTTGCCGCAACCGCGCGAGAAAGAAGCGGCACGATCGACGCCGATATCGGATATATAAGCGCCGGTGGAAGGTTGAACATCGTTACGGCAAGCGCTTTATAGTTTCCGAAAAGCGCCGCCGATAGCTCTTTCGTATATCCGAGGCCTTGCAGACGAGTCGAGAGGATCATACCGTCTATCACGTTCGTAAGGCTCATAACGGATGAACTGATCGTTATCGGTATGCCGATCAGGAAGAGAGTCTTTACTATCGTCTTTGTCGGAGTACGGTACTCGCTGTCCTCCGCGACGTCAATTGACGCGTTATACTGCTCTTCTTTGAAAAAGAGTTTAGTGATAAAGAGATAGACCATTCCGAGCGCCGTACCGACGGTAAGACCGACGAGCGCGTAAGCGGCGACTATATGCAGTTTATAGCCGCGATCTATCGCGTATTTTGCAAAAAGTATCCCGAGCGCAAACTTGCCGACCGCTTCTATCACTTCGGACAGAGCGGTTGGAGTCATGCTCTGATGTCCTTGAAAATATCCTCTGAAAGCGCTTGATATACATACGAGAAGAAGCGTCGGGGAGATAACAAGAATACACCATTCTATCGGCTGCTGATATCTGTCCGCAAAGAATTTGCAAAACGACGCCATTAGCGCGGTGCCGACGACGCCTATCGCAAGAAAGACTCCGAATATGACCTTGAACATCCTCTTCGAGTCTTTAAAGTGTCCCTTTGCGCGCGTGCCTGAGATCATGATCGAGACTGCGATCGGGAGTCCGACGGTAGATACAGTATAGAACCAGACGTATATCTCGTATGCCGCCTGGTAGTAGCCGATACCCTGGCTTCCGAGCAAAGATTCGCTCGCAAGCGGCACCTTCAGAAAGGCGCCGAGTATTTTAACGATGAGATTTGATATCGTGAGGATTATAACGCCGGAGAAAAACAGATTTTTGCTGTCCTTCGCTTTTACGTTACTTCCCGTGTTTGTGATCTTGTCGTTCATTTATTACCTTCAAAATAATCGATTATAGTCTTGTTTTGCGCTTCTCTTTCGGCAGCGAAGCCGTCCGAGCGTCTTTGACGAAGATACTCGTAAGGATATTTGTTTTCGGCGATTCGAACTATCTTATTTTCTTTGTCGCGCGGCGATACGAGTTTTGTCACAGCGGACGCGCCTACGGCAAATATCGACTGCACTTCCTCCATCATAAGGACGTTATATATACCCTCGTGACCGGGAAGCGCGTAACCGGTATTCTCAAGATTACCGACTGCGTTTTTCTGTCTATACATATAATACGGCGCGTAGCCGCGTTCAATGAGCGATTGCTGCGAATAGTTTACGGATCTTACCGCAATATCGTGCTCCGGCTTGTAGGAATCGGGACGGCGAAGGTCCGCCGAGCGTTTCACACAAAGCGTATGTACCGTAACGTTTTCGGGAGATAACTCTGCGATCTTGTCAACAGAATTCTTAAAGCTCGGAAAGTCGTCACCCGGAAGTCCTGCGATAAGGTCAACGTTGATATCCTTAACGCCGCACTCCCTTACAACTGAATAGGCTTTGAAAAAATCGTCTGCGCTGTGGCGTCTTCCGATAGCAGATAATACGCTGTCGTTCAGAGTTTGCGTATTAACGCTAACACGGCTGACTCCGTGACGTATCGCTTCCGCGATCTTGTCTTTGTCTATTGTATCGGGTCTTCCAGCTTCAAGTGTGAACTCTTCAAGCGCCGAAGTATCAACAGATCCCGAAACAGCGTCAAGCAGACGCGACAGCGAGCGGACGTCGAGGACTGTAGGCGTACCGCCGCCGATATACACTGTCGATAAAGACAGCCCGAGCGATTTTATAAGACCCGCTCTGTCGCGTATATCCGCGACAAGCGCGTCGAGATACTCCGGTATAAGCGACAAAAGTCCTTCTGAGGAAAACGAAACGAATGAGCAATAACTGCATCTGCTCGGGCAGAACGGTATCGCAATATACAAACTGCACGTCCCGGAATAGTCCTTATCAAGTATTCCCTTTTCGCGCTTTGCTACGTCGCAGGCAAGAGACGCCTTGTCCGGACTCGTTGAATAGTCGGAAACAAGCGCCGATCGTGCGTCGTCCGCGCTCATTTTATTAAGACATTCCATCGCAAGCTTTGACGGTCTGACTCCGGTCAAAATACCCCACGGAGGAGTAATTCCGACAGCGTCCTTCCCTGCCTGAAGGAACGCTTTTCCGAGCGCTATCTTCGATGCCATTGAAGGACGCGAGAGAACTGTGCCCGCCTTCAGAACATACGACGCGCTGTAGTTTTTACCGTCAATATCAATTGATACCTTTGAATGAATATCGCCGCCCTCGCACGTTACCTCGGCGGTAACTTCCACGCCGTCCGTATCTTCCCCGGCCGCTGAAAACTTCGATCCCGGAAAGAAAAGAAGGCATAGGGTCTGCGCATAATACTCGCTGACGTCTCCGATAATGTTAAGCTTCATTTTTTTGCCAGCACCTTACTGTCCATCACGATTGTCACCGGACCGTCGTTCAAAAGTTCAACTTTCATATCCGCTCCGAAGACGCCGCAGCCCGACGAAGGAACGAGCGACGAGATATACCTCACAAAATAGTCAAATAGCGGTTTTGCGGCAGCGGGCGGCGCCGCGTCGAAAAAGTCAGGTCTGTTTCCTTTTCCGTATGAAGCAAAAAGCGTGAAATTCGGGACTGTGATGACAGAGCCGCCGACGTCGCAAACGGAAAGATTCATTTTTCCGTCTCCGTCCTGAAAAATACGCAGCTTCGATATTTTATCCGCAAGCAGACGGCAGTCCTCTTCGGTGTCCTCTTTTCCCGCGCCGAGAAGAACGAGAATACCGACACCGCACTCCGCCTTTATTTCAGAGTTGATCTCTACTTTCGCGTGTTTGACTCTTTGAAGGACTGCAATCATACTCTATCTCAAGCGTCAGTTGAACCCTCTTGTAACGCTTATTACTCCTTTGATATTCTTGATCCGCGAAACGATCGAATCATAATGATCTATATTCTTGCACCCGATACCCATGTTCATAGACATCCTCTCGTCGAATATCGGTCTTGTGTTGATCTGCATAATAGACACTTTCATATCGGCGAGAGCGGACGAGATCTCCGCGAGAACGCCGATCTGATTTTCGTACACTATCTTCAAAATCGCCTCGTACAGACCGTTCTTGCTCGACACGACCGACGGATCCCAGCTTGCGGGTATCCATCTTTGGAAGGATTCTTCCTTCTTCATGCCGCTTATGACGTTCGGACAGTCTCTCTTGTGGATGGAAACTCCGTATCCCTTCGTCACAAAGCCGATCACGTTGTCGCCGGGAAGCGGGTTACAGCATTTTGCGAACTTTATCGCATATCCGCTCTCGCCGTCAAGAATAATACCGGAGTTTGATCTGATATTCTTCGGCGTTTTTGTGACGATGCGTTCTTCCTCGGAAAGAGATTTCTCTTCCTCGTGCGATTTTACGATCCTGTCGTATTCATCTTTGATTTTAGCGGATATCTGACTTATCGCAAGTCCGCCGTATCCGACGGCGTTATAAAGGTCGTCCGGCTCCTGAATGCCTATCCTGTGCGCAACGTTCGTTATGATCTCCAGCTTTTGAGCTTCCGTTGCGTTCTTACCGCATCTTTGCAGTTCACGTTCAACATCGGATCTGCCGATCACGATATTCTCGGCGCGCTTTTCTTTCTTGAAC
>JAFXNX010000380.1 GCA_017529175.1 Clostridia bacterium | reverse complement strand
CTCCCGAAAACGCTCGCGTTTTCGGGAGTTGTGTTTTTTACTAAGTCAGTGGTCACAAATCGTTTCGCTCACACTTTCCATGTCATTCTGAACGTCAGTGAAGAATCCCTTCGGTCACGGCTTGCGGTAAATAGTGCCGCGCCCTCGCGGCATTGATCATCCCGCTATCAACACTTTAAGCGCGCTGATATGTATCGCAGACGAGAACGTCGCGAATATCATTACCGTAACGATTGCGAGTGAGATAAGTTTTTTCATGCTGCATCCTCCGAATATAAAAAATGCGCAGCCGAAGCTGCGCAAAAAAACACACAACTCCGATCTGTCGCCAAACATAACCGTTATCGCAAACAAGTGCGCGAAAATGAGCGTGTATTTTTATCGGAAGACAAAAATTCACACTTGTTTGGATAAGTTATTCGGTTATGTTTGGCAATTTAATTATATCATACAGTTTTTAGTATGTCAATAAAATTCGGATGTGAGCGAAAGCGGACAATTCAGCTGAATCCTCGGCTTTCAAATAAGCTCGATTTTGTCCTTTCGACATTGTATGACCGACAAAAAAACGGGCATATTTCCAAAACGGAAATATGCTCGCAGTAGATATGATATTATGAAACCGAACTTACTTTGTTATTTTTGCCGGTACCGCGTAATTCGGTTTTTCGGGCAGGTACATTATGCGAAGCTGATCGCCGACTCTGTAGTTTTTTTGAAGTATCTTGCCGAGCTTCGCCTCGACGTTGCTTCCTTCATTCGTTCTGAATTGAACGTAATAAGTGTAACTCGTCGTGATCATCCCGTCGCTGTCGGTGGATTCATGCTCTTCTATCCTGGAAATTACCGCATCCGCTTCAATACCGTTCTTACGGATGGCGTTGTTTCGTCTGATAGTGATCACAAAACCGACTGTAATTATTACCGCCAAAACTCCAAGCAAAACGTAATTCAATGGCTCCATCGTATTTCTCCCCGTCACATTATTTCGGACACATTATATCTCAAAAATGTGTCTGAAATATGAACCGTGGGTAATTTGACCCCGAAATATTACAAAAACTGCGGCAAGGCTCTCGTGATCACGGGATCTCTCCACTTCGGGGCAAAGCCCCTCCGGTCGAGATGACAGTGTGGGTGTTGCGCATCAGGATGAGACGATAAGAGAATGCCGTCCTCGTAATTGTATCCTTCCCATAAAGCTTTTTGAAGAGGTCAAGGAGGAACTTTTTCACCGAAAAAGTTCCTCCTTGTATTATTCTTTCATTATCGTTTTGGCGTTCTTTATCGTGTTGTAGATAAGGAAGATCGAAATGAACATAAGGGACAAATTCGCGCCGATCTTGAGCTGAACGTAGATGCAAAAGACGAAGAAGGCGGCGCTGATGAGCGATGAGACGATCGATACGATCCGCTCCGCTGTCCTGTCGCTTGCCACCATAAGAAGGAGAGCGCGAAGGATGCCCGAGCCGTCGAGGGGGGATACGGGAAGCAGATTGAAGAGCGCGAGCGAGAGATTTGAAAAAATAAAGAATATCGCGTGAGTTCCGGGATGAGGCGCCGCGCAGAACGTGACGGCGCAGGCAAGAATATTAAAGAGCGCTCCCGCGGATGAAACAGCAACTTCCGCGCCGTACGACGCGGATGAAAAATCATACTTGAGAGAGAGCCCGAAGAACGAAGTGGACGATGCGCACTTCGGTATCTTCAAAGCCCATGCTGCGAGAATGTGACCGATCTCGTGGATCGCCGCCGCGGCGGCGGCGAGCGCGAGGTAGTCGGCACCGCGAAGGAACGAGAGCAGTATGACGAGTATCGCCGATATGACGGCGATCTTAAGAACAGTTTTCATCTTCAATCGCCGCTCTCCCCCTTATCCAAGAATACGTCCTCAAGACACCTCTCGAGCTTATCCCATATACTGTCGTCCTCGGCAAGACGGTGGTCGTTTGATACGTCATCGGTCATCTCGTTGAAGACCGTGACCGCCTCGTCTTCCGCCTTCACTTTACCGCCGTCGCCCGCGCCGAGAAGGAGCGTCGTAAAATAGAATATCACAACGAGAAGCCCCACGGTAAACGCCAGCGACTCGGAAAACTGCCTGAACTTCGGCGCCGGTCCTTTTTGTATCGCGCCACGCTTCTTTCTTCCTATACTGATACCGAAACTTTCATTTTTCATTATCATCACCTCTTTGTAATTATTATGAAGAAAAGGATGAAATGATTCACTCCGCGGAGTATTCCGCGGAGCATCCAAAGGCTTTTGAAAGGGTCAAGGGAGAACTTTTCTCGAAAAGTTCTCCCTTGCATCTTATTATTCATACGACATATACTCGTCGCCCTCGAGCGTCTTCCATACGAAATGCCCGCCGTCCGTTACAATATATCCGCGAGGCGAGTTCGCTTTCGGAAGCGATACCGAGCCGGGATTCATATAGATGAAGTCGCCGCAGTCCTCGCACGCCGGAATATGAGTGTGTCCCGTGAGAAGGATATCCTTCTTCGCCTTTCCCTTTCCGATCGGCGGCAGGCGGTCTTTGTTGTAGAGGTGCCCGTGAGTCGCATAGATCATGCGGTCTTCGAGAATTATCGGAGCGTAGTCCGCAAGGAGCGGAAACTTCAGCACCATCTGATCGACTTCCGAATCGCAGTTCCCGCGAACCGCGTATATGACGTCGCGCCTTTCGTTCAGCATTTCGATAACGCGCGTCGTTCTGTACTCATCCGGAAGATCGTTTCGCGGTCCGTGATAGAGTATGTCGCCGAGAAGGATAAGCCGGTCGGCACCTTCCCTCACGTAAGAGTCCATCAGCATCGAGCAGTATTTCGCCGAGCCGTGTATATCGGAGGCAATAAGCAGCTTCATGGTAATATACCTTAATCAAGAATACGGATAAGCGATTCGACGCTTCCGACGGGGCCGGACGACGCGATCTCTCTCATCTTCGCTTCACCGACCTCGCCGGTAATGAACTCGGCGTATCCCTTCGGGGAGCCTGCAAGTGTTCTCACGTCGCCGATCACGAGCTTTGCGTTCTCCTCTGCGTCGTGCGCGCTGTCGCAGGACGTCCTTATATAATATTTGAAGGAAAGACCTTCAAACGGTACGACAAAGTCCTCTTCCGCCTTGTGCCATCTCATGTGGAGCTCGGCTTTTACGGCTCCTGTCATGATCGATACGACGTCGGAGACCATCGCGCTCGCAGTCGGGTAACTGCCCGCGCCGCGTCCGTAATACATAACGTCGCTCGTCATCTCGAGCGTCAGCTTGATGCCGTTGTAAACGTCGTTGATGCTCGCTATCGGATCGGAGAACGGGACGAATCTCGGACAGACGTAGAGCGCCATCTTATCGCCGAGGTTCCTGTAGCTTCCGATCAGCTTAACGGTGCCGCCCCAGCGGGAAGCCGCGTCCATATCGAGTGTCGAGATCTTTGTCATCGTCTCCGTGTAGACCTGCGACTCCGCGGCGAGCATATCGGTCGTTACGGCGGAGAGGATGATTATCTTTCTTTGCGCGTCGATACCGTCGACGTCTGCGGTCGGGTCCGCCTCCGCGTAACCGAGACGCTTTGCCTCGGTCAGCGCTTCGTCAAAGGATACGCCGTCGTCCTTCATTCTTGTGAGGATATAGTTCGTCGTGCCGTTCATTATACCGCTATCTTGAGCACGGTGTCCATCGCAAGGCTCGTACGCATCG
>JAFXNX010000379.1 GCA_017529175.1 Clostridia bacterium | reverse complement strand
GCGACTTCACAAAGTTTCTTACTTCCGGGTCGATCGTGAACGCGTAATAGGAGTTGCCGAGGAACAAAACGTCGACCGCCTCTTTGACAGGCTCGCTTATGGGAAGCGCCTCCACTCCCAGCGCTCCGGCGACCGCGTCGGCAAGTTTCTTCGTATTTCCGGTTTTTGTGTAATATCTGACGGCAAATTTCATAAGAAAACCTCCGTTATTTTATTTCTTTTTTTCTGTCGCGTACTTAAAGAAGAGCCATATCAGGATCATATAACAAACCGTCTTCGGCAGCATCAGCATACCGAGGATCGGCACGAGGGATGCTCCGACGGCGACCGGTATATAGAACGCGAAAGAAAGTGTGACAAGAAGCCAAACCGGTCTGAAACGCCCTATCGCGCTTCTCTTTTTGAAGTACAGACAAACTATGATACATCCAAGAACGACGAACGGCACGTTTCTGATAATTGCCCATAAGAGCGTGCCGTCATTCGAGAGCCAGCGGTTCTGCGGAAGCAGGCACAAAACGATCCTCAATACGACGAGGGCGTAAACAATAGCGCCGGCTATTCTTCTTGCTCTTTCATCATACAGCTTTAGCCAAAGGTGATACATCAAGAGATAGAACACCGTCATCGTGATCGAGGTCACAAGCTTTCCGACGCCGAGCCACGGCGTAAAGTCCGCGTCAGAGAAGTAATTCATGACGCGCGGAACGAGATGGAACGCGTCGCCGAAGCCGAGGATCACAACGGATGCACCCATAAGTTTTCCGACTGTATCCTTCTTCTTTATCAGTATGCAGATACCGAGCGTTACGGCAAACAGCAAATATATTATATCAAATATACTTTCTCCGTATTTCATAACAAGTTCCCTTCAGGCTCATTCAGATCAAGTATTTATGCGTTCAAAAGTGCTTCAACGGCAGCTCTCACTTCGTCCATTTCAACTGTCGGCTCGAAGCGCGCGACGACTTTTCCTTCGCGGTCGACAAGGAACTTAGTGAAGTTCCATTTGATATACGCTTTGTCGCCGAACTTCTTGTTGTTCATCTTTGTAAACTTGTTCATAAAAGCGCTCTTTACGCCTTTTCCGAATCCTTCGTGGGGCTTTTCCGTCGCAAGATACGCAAAAAGCGGCTCCGCGTTCTCTCCGTTGACGTCGATCTTGGCAAACTGAGGGAACTCCGTTCCGAACTTCAAAGTACAGAATTCGTGTATTTCATCCTCCGTGCCCGGCGCCTGATTTGCGAACTGATTGCACGGGAAATCGAGGATCTCAAATCCGCTCTCGCGAAGGTCCTTGTACATCGCCTCAAGCGGCTCGTAGTGCGGCGTGAAGCCGCAGCCCGTCGCCGTATTCACGATAAGAAGCACCTTGCCCTTATACTCAGCGAGGCTCACATCATTTCCTTTTCTGTCCTTTACGTAAAAATCATAGATTCCCATTTTTATATCCTCCTGTATTTTTATCTGAGTTAATCACTTGCCCATTTCTTCGTCGAGCATTTTGTATAACATACGGTAGAGTAAGAGCGCTTCCTCCTCAGTGAGATGGAATTCTTTTGAGATCGTTTCCGGAACGCTTACTGCTTTATCTTTCAGCTTTTCCCCCGATCCTGTAAGAGTGATGACGAGATTCCGCTCGTCGCCTTTATCCTTTTCCTTCTTGATATACCCCTTATCCTCCAGCTTTTTTAAAAGCGGAGTGACCGTATTTGATTTAAGACACAGAGCTTCACAAAGAAACTTCTCGTTCACCCGCTTCTCTTCCCACAGCACCATCATAACAATATACTGAGTGTAAGTCAGATCGAGCTTTTCAAGCAGAGGCTTGTACTTTCTCGTAATCAGGTTTGATACCGCGTAAAGCGGAAAACAAAGCTGATTTTTGAGCCTCAGAGCTGCGTATTTATCATTCATTCGTCATCACCTCAAAATTATATCGCATACGATATATCTGTGTTTATTATATCGCACGCGATACAATTTGTCAAGTGCTTTAAATTCGCATTTTGAGAATTACATATTGTTGGATCTAAAGAGGCGGCGCATCGTACGATGCGCCGCCCGCGTCATTTTTATCCTGTAAAACCTTTAATTCATCATCATAGACAGTTCTATCTCGTCGTCATCTTGCGCGCCGGTTTCTTCAAAACCTTTGCTTTTGTACAAATACAGCGCGCGGACGTTGTCTTTGTTGCAGGTCAGCGTCACACGGTCTGAATCGCCGAAAGGTTTGGTCTCGATATAGTCAAGCACCAGATCGAGCGCGGCGGCGCCGAAGCCTCGTCCCTGATATTTTTCGTCTATCATCATATGCCAGATATCATATTCGGGAACGTCATAATCGTATATGACCATAACGTATCCGACCATAACGCCGTCGCTGTAGATGCCGAACGGTTTGCACTGATCTCTGTAAACGTACGCCTGCGCAAGACTCCTTACCGGGTGTGAGACGAAGCTTTCCTGCCCCGGCGCAAGCTTCAAATTAAACGCGTCGATAAAATTATCCTCTGCAACAGGTCTTAATTCCGTCATTGATACCTCCGATGATTCAAAATTCTTCTGCGTCAAGCGCTTATCGAAATGATGTTCAAACGTCAGCTTCTCTTCTCAGCTGACGTCACCGCGTTATCCGTCATTACGGTAAGATACTGTCTGTCTGCCGCCCTCAGCGCTTTTATTATACCTGAAATGTCCGGATAATTCAATACCATTTATAATACAATGCCATGTTCATTGATCCATTTTCAAAATGTATTTTTCAGGAATACCTGCTGATCATAATTAAAACACAAAAACGTGAGCGCATAACAGCGCTCACGTTTTTTATCGTTTTGCTTATCAATAATCCCAAGTGTAGTCGTTTACGCTTGTAAGGAGAACGTCGTCGTAAATGCCGTCTCCGGAGTTGCGCGTGATGAAAATGTATTCGCTGCCGAGCTTCTCGTCTCCGTTATATGCGTTGCATGCAACGGTGGTGCCGACCGGAAGGTTGACCGAAAGGCTCTCGAGGGGATTGTTCACAACGTTTTCGATACCGGTCTTTTTGTCATAGTCCGTACCGGTGAAGTGGAATCTGTATGCTATAAAGAAGTTGTTGACGTCTGTTTCAAGGTGAGTGTCTGTAGCGTCGCCGTTTACGATGATCGTTTTGGATTCGTTGTCGATAACGTCGATACCCTTTACTGTGTATCTGTCGGGATCTTGAGCGGCTGCGCGGACATATTCAGCGAATTCGTTCTGATGAACGACGATCATTCTGAAAACGACTGTGCCGGCAAGCCCGTTTCC
The DNA here is from genome assembly GCA_017529175.1 of Clostridia bacterium. The sequence continues at coordinate 14,799 of JAFXNX010000379.1, read as the reverse complement.
GTTTTCATCATAGATACCGTTGTCCCAGTTCACCGCGCACATACGGAACATATATTCCTGTCCGATGACGACGTCTTTCATCTCACCGCCGTAGTAAACGGTGCCGTCTGCGAAAGCGACCGCCATTTTTCTGGGAACGTCGATCCTGATGCTTACGGTCTCGGACGTTTCAGCGCTTTCATTATTTACGGGAGCTGTTGTTGAAATTGCGGGAACGAAGCTGTTGTTCGATCCGACGTGAAGTTCGAAGCCGTTCGATCCGGTAAGACCGTTCAGAATAGAGGTTCCGCATACGTTGGAGCCGCTGCCCGTCAGATCTGCGGCGGGCGCCAGAAGAATTCCGTGTAATTCTGTGGAAGTCATTTCGATCTCGGTCGAATTTACGACGTTGATTATAATATTGCGGTTATATGTTCTAAGATAATCCGGATCCGTATTTCCGTTTATTCTGTATGCGCCGTATTTCAGCTCTATCTTGTCGGACGATGTAAGATTTACGATGACTGTCTGACCGTCGGCGATAGTGAAATCAAAAAGATACGAATTTATAACTGCGTCATCGACGTTGTATACCAGTATATCCGCGTTCGGGTCGCCCGCAAACGTATACGTGCCGTATGAGGATTCATATGCGCCGTTTACCGGGAGAGCTTCAATTGCAGCTTTTGCGGCATTTGCCGTGCTGAGCGCGCTTGCAAAGTAATCCGAAGCGTTTGCAACTGTGTACTGTCCGTTTGCCGTATCGGAGGAAGTAACGTTTGAAAGATGATAGGTGTTGCCTTCCGCATTGCCTATGACCGTCTGTCCCCATACGTTGCCGTAGCCGCTGATGTTTATGTTGCCGCCTACAAGGAGCGCAACGTCGTCAGTCGACGCGGGATTCTGACCGTAAGCTCCGCTGTTGGCGGAAAAACCGTTTGTGGAATTAAAGCTGCCGCCTACGGCAAGCGTACCTTCCACGTCGATTACATTGTTTACGTTTCCGAAAATAACGCCGTTCCAGTCGAGCAGATCGCCGAAGGCGTTGTCAGGCGTTGATCCGTTGAAGCTCAGCGTATCACCGTCGTTTACGTGATCTGTGTAAGCATAAGAGGGCAGGCAAAGGATCGAAACCGATATTACCGCGGCAAGTAAGAAAGACAACATTTTTTTCATAACAAATCTCAATCTCCTGTTATTATAAAAAAATAATGCACCAATAATATGTCCGAATAAAACGAACATACACTGATGCAACCGGGCGACCATAGTGCATAAGCACCTTAGGCTCTTAGCTTTGCGTCACTGCCTTTCGACAGCTTTGCTTTTTATCAATATTGATTATATGACGAAACGCATCGTTTGTCAAGAGCTTTTCGCTCTTGACAATACAATTCTATGATATGCCGTAATAAGTCTTGCAAATACCTTCATTGATTGTAAATAAATCACAAAGGAATCATTAAAGTCATCATATCTTTCCATGTTACAGATCTCCTTATGTTCCGGATAATGCGCTCGCCATACCGTAACCGTTTTACTGAAGGGGGCGTTCAACTTGACAACGGCGCCGCGATGAAACGCGGCGCCGTTATTTCTCTTCCTTTTTATTATTAATCCGATATATCTTCCGATATCTGCGCAAACGCTTCCGAAACGGAAAAATAGGAGAGTTTTTTTCTCTCGTGAAGCTCCCTCTCGCCGACGCCGTCAAATCCCGTGTCGACCAGCTCTATTGTACCTTCCGCTCCGGCTCCGATCATGATCGTCTCAAAGTCTGTGAAGATTATGGAGTCTCCCTCGAGCGGTCCGATGCACGTTTTAGTTCTCGGATTCACGACGCCGAGAAGATTCCATGCTATCCTTATCTCAAGCTTTCCGTGAGAGACCGAAAAGTCTGCGAGACTGTCGAAGTCGTCCGAATCAGGAGATGCGTTTCCGTATCTCATCTCTCCAGCGGTAAAGATCTCGGGTTCCAACGTGACGCCTTCATCGGGCAGGTACATCTCGTTTGCGATAAGACTCAGAATATCGTGATACTCACCGCTGCCGCGACGAGGCGCGATCTGTCTGTCTTTACCGTATATTCCGCGCAGATACGCCTGCCTGAAAAGGAATACGTCGCGAAATTCATCGCAGAGCAGCCTCGTGTTGTCCTTTCCGTCTATCACGAGGACATAATCCGCGGGAGACGAAAACGAGACGTCTCCCATACTGAGGCTTCCCTCTCCGGTGATGCTGATCGGAACGTAATACCTGTCGCGCTCAAAATCGAACCCTTCGGGGAAAGATACCAACAGGTGCAAATACTCGTCGTCATACATGACGCACGTTCTTGTGCGGTCAATACCTGTCACGGTGATCCATTCCGAATCGTCGCCGTCCGGTACTGCCGCGGGATCTTCAAACGCGATAAGTCCGAACGACTGCTCCGCCGAGCCGAGGTTATGAGTGCGGTATGCGGAGTCGTCCGGCTCGAACGAGATCTCGTTCCACGTCCTCTTGAACCACTCGTCCGCCCATTCGAACACGAGCCCTCCCGCGCAGCCGGCTTTTGAGATATCTGTCGTCATCCTTTTAAGAAGTTGTGCCGCCTCTCTTTCTCCGAGGCCGCCCTCTTTGTATCCGCAAACTCCGTTATGGGCGACTCCCCTGGACGTTGAAAGTCCGTATTCCGCAATAAGCAGCGGCATATCGCAGCTTGCCTTCAGATCGTAGAGATATGCTCTGAAATTATCTTTTACGCCGTCTTCATCGGCATAGTTAAGATATTCCGGTTGATGGTCCATAAATTCGGGATAATAAGGATATACGTCGAACGATGCGAAAAGCCCTGCCTGAAACGTATCCTTTGCCTTTATGTTACGCATATCCACCGACACTGCGTCGGACTCTTCCGGAAACGGCTCCGACGAATGAGTCATCACGTCAAGCGACTGCTGGTTCAAAAAAGAAACGGGAGTCTGATGTGAATACGTCTTTGTCTCATATTTTATTAAACTGTCGCCGACGTATGCGAGAAACGCTTCAAAAGGAGCGGAGGAGTCCGCGGTAAAAAGATACTCTCCGTCATAAGACGCCTCGTCGGCGTGAGCTTCGTTCGTATTTATAACGAATTCAGCGGGATATTCAAGTCCGAGGATATATCCTGTTACAAACTCGGATACGTCCTTATCGAATATTGCGGGAAAGCGCGAACCGTACGCGGTATCGGTGCTCGAGCCGTGGACAGCGTCGAGCGTTTCTGTGATCGAGCGGATAAACGCCGACCTGACCGTCTCCCCGGGGTCGAGCGCGTCGCCCGGATCGTCAAGCATATATTCGGGGAACCATATCCCCTGGATAAGCGAGAGGGGCGCGTCGGGATGCAGCTTATTATAATCGTACAGCGCACCGTAAAAATCGGGATTCATAAGAGTAAACGCGCGGACCGTATTCGCTCCCGTCTCTCCTATTTCGTCGAGCCATCTGTCAAACACTTCGCGCGAAAGATCTGCCTCCGAAAGATCGGTATGCGGTCCGGTGAGTCCGATATTGACGCCGAGAACGTAGAGCAGATCTCCTTTTCCGCTCCCCGTATTTTTATAAAAGTATCCGTTTTCCGACGCAAAACGGGAGACCGAAATGTCGCCCGTATCGGGAAGGTCGATCGTTTTATCGGCTTCTATCATCTTACTGCCGCCGGAGCATCCGGAAAGAAGCAGAAAAGCGACGGCAAGAAGCAGCGAGATCACCCGTTTCGGCATTCTGCGGTCCCCCTTATCTTTATTTTTCAGACTGATCCATGATCTGTCCGAGATATTCCTGAAGTTCGTAATATGCCGGTTTCAGTCTTTCGTGCCACGTCGGCATATTCCAGGTAGTATAATTATAGCTTCCGCTGAAATCTATCGACAGTTCTTCATCGTCGCGCCTGATCCCGAGACCGAAGCTGAATGAGTCGTATTCTTTTGCGGAAAATACCTGCGTGACTCTGAAATCGTCGAGCTGCTGTTTCGACGACGGATCCATGACGTTCAGAAGCTGCCACGGTATACGTATCTCAAGGCAGTTACCTTTACAGCAGAAATCGGAGAGCGAAGCGTAATCTTCCGAGTTGGGGTTTCCGTTTCCGAACTGAAGACGTCCGGTCTCGTAGATCTTATCGCTGACCTCCTCCCCCGTCCCTTTTACTGTCAGATGATAACCGTAGCACATATTCATCTGATTGAACACTCCGCTGTCCGGCACGTCTGCATTCGGAAGCACCGGATAGTCAGAGAGGATCCTTGATTCGACGAAGTGATAATTGAAAGCGTCATAATATCTGTCAACATATATATGCGAGTCTTCCGCGCCGTGAATTTTAATGAGAAAATCCGCGCCGCCGTCAAAGCTCAAAGAGTAGTCGTCCGCCTTCGTGTTTCCCTGTCCGCCGATCGTATCGACGGGAATAAACAGAGTGTCGTTATTAAAATCATAATTATCGGATTTCACCATGAAATAGAGATACCGTTCATCGTGATTAACGTACAATTCTCCGTACTCCGTGACCGCCGTCGGAGAGACGCCCGCCCACTCCGAATCGTCCGCATCGACGTAACAAACACAGTGCCGCGCCCCGGGATCGAAAGCAAGAAGTCCGAAGCATTGTTCCGTAGTCTGGATATTCGTCCAGAACGGACGTCTTTCCGAGATGTCGAACATAACGTTGTTCCACGTCCTCTTGAACCATTCGTCCTGCCACGTAAAAACAAGTTCTCCGGCATAACCTTCCTCACGTATGGATTCGATCATATCGATTATCATCGCCCCCTGATCCTTTTCATCCACACGCCCCTGGTCATATCCCATCACGCTCTCGTGTCCCTTTCCTCTCGAGGTCGGGATACCGAACTCGGCGACAAGGATCGGCAGAGTATGCACGAGCTTGAGGTCTCTTAGATATGCGCTGTACGTATCAACTTTTCCGTTTCTGCCGATATTCTGAAGATAATCCTCCTGATAGTTCAGACTGTCGGGATAATACGGATAGATATGGTATGATGCGAACATTCCGGGACCGTAGTTTCTCGATTGGATATTCTCGACGTTTACAGAGGTTTTGTCCTCGTCTTCGTGAGGTTCGTTCGGATGGATCAGAGGATCCGTCGTTATCCAGTTCGTGAAGGCAAGAGGCGCCTGAAAACCGTATTCCTCGCTCTCATGTGCTATCATCGCGTCTCCTACGCGGCACAGGAAAGCCTCGAACGGAGTCACCGCCTGAGTATACAGATAGTTTCCGTCATACTCTCTCATATCCGGGTGCTGTTCGCAGGTATTGATAACAAGGTTCGGATCCCACTCAATACCGATTATCCAACCCGCGAGCCACCTTGAAACGTCCGTGCGGTATGCGCCGGACGCTTTTCCGGGCGTCGGCGGAATATCGGCGTTCCCGTGGATGACGTCGGTCAGCTTTATCGCGTCCGCTTTGAATTCCGAAAGTATCTTTTCGTTCTCCGCGTATACGTCGCCGAGTCTTGAAATATCATCCTCGTTTACCCAGATACCCTGGAAGAGGTAGAGAGGAGACTTTGCCTGCTCATTGAAATTGTGCAGAGCAAGATAAAACTGCGGGCCCATCGTCGTATATACTCTCACGCAGTTGCAGTTCATCTCGCTTATCATCGTAAACCAGCGGTAATACGTCTCGTACGAAATGGTAAGGTCGCCGGGGAAAAGGGCAGGTTCCGTCGCGCCGATATTTACGCCCGACATAAATATCTGCTCCCATTCGCCGTTCTCATAAATGTTAAAATAGTCGTGATCCGCCTTGAAGCGGTAACTGACGCCGAGCGTCTGATCCTGATATTCATTGTTGGAATAGGAGACGGCACCGTTGTTCTCTTCTCTGTTTCTCGTAAACAGCGATATCTGTTTGATCCCGAAAGGAGCAAGGATGCCCGTCTGCGCAAGTAAAAAGAGGGATGCGAGTGTTGCGAGTATAGTGATAAATAACTTTTTCACTCTTCAAACTCCTTTCTCTTTATCTTACCCCATGTTTTTCTCATCTTACGGTATTTGATCAGTCCTTCTACTCTGAAAAGAGATATCATCTGTCTGTACCCGAAATTCTCAAGGATCGCGTATACGGAGATTGCGAGACTCTGCTTCGCCGTCAGCGTTCCCTTATGGGTAAGCTGTTCAAGTACAAGACTTCCTTCGGACAGCATAACTCCGAGGATGGCGGATAGTAAGAAGAACGTCACGAAGAAGAACATATTGAGTTCTCCCATAAGAAGCGAAAACGGTATCAGAAGATAACCGATCGTCTCGATCGGGGCACCGAAAAGCTCAAATATCCAGTTGTAAGGGATCGACGCGAGTCCGACAAATCCGTATCTCGGATTGAGGAACATTTTTCTGTGAGTAAGGAGCGAGTCAAAAAGACCTATCTGCCACCTTCTGCGCTGGCTTCTAATATCTTTCATCGACATCGGTCCCTGCGTCCAGCAGACTGACGCCTCGTTAAAGATGATCTTGTATTTCAGCTTGTTCTCTCTCATATAGCGGTGGATACGGACGATTATCTCCATATCTTCGCCTATGGTATTCGTCTTATAACCTCCGACGTCGATGACCGTCTGCTTTCTGAAAAGCCCGAACGCGCCGGAGACGACAAGCATGGAGTTGGTCGACGACCAGAATACTCTTCCGGAAAGGAACGATCTGTAATACTCTACTATCTGAAAACGTTCGACGAGTTTTTTCGGCATATTGAACCCAGAAAATTCTCCGTCGATGATCCTCGAGCCGTTCGCGATCCTGACGATACCGCCGGCAACGACTGTTTTTGAATCCTTGATAAATGAAAGAGAAAGCAGGAGAAGAGCGTCCTTTTCAAGACGTGAGTCCGCGTCAAGGCACGTGAAAAGCGGATAAGACGAGGCATTGATCCCGGCGTTGAGAGCGTCGGACTTTCCTCCGTTTTCTTTATCGACGAGGAAGAGATTCGGATACTTTTTGCTGTTATATACGGCAACGACGCGCTTGGTCGGTATAAGAGAGCGTATCGCGCTCTCCATCGGCGTCATCTCAAACGCGGAGATCATAAGCTGACGCGTGAGGTCTGACGAGCCGTCGTTCACAACGATTATCTCATATTGAGGATAACTGATCTTCATAAGAGACTGAACGTTCTGAACTATGTTCTCCTGCTCGTTATACGCGGGCACGATTAGCGATATGGGAAGCAGATTCTTACTTTTTCTGTATCTGCGGAAATCACTTGAATACAGCTTTTTATAATCCTTTTTGACTCTCGCGAGAGACACAAACATCTGCAACACATACATAAAGCTGAGGAAAAGAGTAAAGCTCAAGCAGAAATAATTGAAAAACACTATAAAGTTTCTTACTGCGTTAAGAAAGCTCATATATTTCCTCTCCTTTCTCAAACCGACTTTCCATCAAAGTCCTACGTTTCTGTAAAGCTCGCTCTTAAGAGCATCTGCGGCAAAACGGTCGCTTCCTCCGAGTATTTCTTCAAGCACCGACGCGGGAACTCCCATGCTGATAAGACACGACGCCGCCGTTCGGCGGACCCACCATTCCTTGTCGTAGATCGCATTTTTGACAGTCTCAAGCGCGGTATGGGTCGTGAACTTTGACAGGCCGCGTACCGCAGAGGCGCGGATGACCCAGTCATTGTCGGCCGCCGCCATCTGAAGAAGCTGTTCATCGCGCTCATCACCGAATGCGCCGAGCGCTTTGACGCACGAGATCTTAAGCCTTCTGTCGTTACCCACAGCTCCCGCTAAGAATACCGGACGGAACGCTTCGAGTTTAAAAGGCTCAATAGCTTTGATGATCGTCGTCTTCATATAATCGTTGCAGCTGTCGAACGACAACTGTGCAAGTTCTGTGCGGTCTCCGGAAAAAACTCCGAAGAGCTCGTCGACGATACGGCTCGAATAGCTTCTGTCATTCTGTATGCTGATGATATACTCCGCGACGAGTTCGGAATTGCCGAGCTGAGCCAAAGCCATCCCCGCGTTGTACGCAAGATCGCGATCACGCGACTTGATATACTCCGCGATCTTGTCCGTATACTCGTATGCTTCAAGGTCCGCAAGTCTTCTGCAGGCGTGGCTCTTCTGATATACGGTTCCCTCGTCGAGCATACCCGCGAAGATATCGACCGGATGCACGATCTCGTTTATTCCGTCTTCGATCGACGTAACGGTGCTGTCGTCTTCTCCTTCGCCGCGATATCTGTCGAAAATATCGGACGCCATATCGTAATAAAGGTCGTTTGTTCCGATAAGAGACGCGATACTTGATATCTCATACTCAGAGCACCTCGCCGTCGGAGCATCTAGCGCTCCGCGGATAAAAGTCTCGAGCCTTCGTCTTGCGTCTTTGGATTCCGCTTTTTCACTCATCAGGTTTTTCGCGAGAAAGTAGTGCATCAAAAACTCCGATGACGTTATTATGATGCAGACCAATACCGCGATAACGCAGATCAACTCAAAATTCACGGTTTATCTCCGTTTCTTTACTTAGTAATGAAGTAATTTTTTACTGCTTCAAAGCTCTTTTTAGGTCTGAAAGTATACAAGACTTCGTCCCAGGTCTCCCATTCAAAGACCTTGTACCCGGGAGAACGCTTGTCTTCGGGGAATGCGTAGAGAAGGTCGCCGCTCTCTTTTTCACCGATCATGACCGAGAGCAGTATACCGTTTGTGGAAAGAGAGGTCATCTGATCGCCCTTTCCGTTCTTATCGTTTATAACGAGTTTCTTTGACGGGTCAGTAACGTTGAACCAGGTCCACGGGATCCTCACGTAAATCGTGGTACCGGTCTGATAAAACTGGTTGTCTCCGCTCGAGAAACCGCCGTATGTCAGAGTTGCGACAGTATCAAAGTCGCCTTTATAACTCTCCTCGGTATATGCCTTGCCGTCAGTTCTGTTGTATGACGGGATGACGTAGAGCGTTGAGGACTGCTTTGAATCGAATCTCAGAACGTATTCCATTCCGGACAATGAGTTCGGCGTGAAGTCATGAGAATAATAATACTCGCCTTCATTGCGCTGGAACGTGTCAAAACCGACGAACAGCACTTCCTTTGAATAATCGATATCGGTAAGGAGCTGCAGCGTCATAAAGAGATAGTCCTCGTTTGAATACAGATTGATCTTCTGCATGCGGTCGTCGTCTGTCAGCATGAGTCCGACCTTTTCGGGAGAAGATCCCTCCGCCGCAACAAGTCCGGTCATTTCCGCCTCGTCGCAGGTATTGTGCCACAGGCAGGCGTTGCTGTCGGGAACGGTCACACCGTACGCCTTGTCGGAAACATTTGACCAGTCGTCGTTAAGGTCGTCGATAACGGCCCCGAGGACATCGGCGTCGTCCGACGCGCCGAGCACTTCAAGGATACGTTCTCCCTGCAGGGCTTCGGTGACCGCCTTATCCGAATAGATCGAATTGACGTTCGAGAAACTGACTCCCGATACGATATAATCGGAGAGTGTGAGTTTCAGTTCAGAGAATACTCCGTAGTATATATCGTAAGGCGACATTCCTTTGTATTCCGGCAGACCGGTGACAGATTTATCAAACACTACGTCGTTGAAGATATACTGTCTACAGTCGTCCTTCGCGATATTCGCCACAGAATAAGACGCTGCTTCGTCGGCATCGGAGATCGCCGAGTAGGCAAGCCTTACGGCGGAACAGGTATGGTATCCGTATTTTTCAACCGAAAGCTTCTGTACAATATCCTGAAGATACGAGACAAGTCCCGCGATACCGTCCGCCCGTTTCGTATATTCTCCGCTGTAGGAAAAATCACTCGACGCGTCGATGGAGCTTGCCGTTTCACCGTCAAGCATCGGATCTGCAACGATCGCAAGGAGATACTGAGACGCGTCGGTGAAATATGCGACGCCTTCCCCTTCGCCCTTTGTCTTTTCTCCGTGGATCGCTTCGAGCGTCTGCTCGATCTCGTGTTCCCACAGCGTCATTCCCTCATCGGTCATCTGGCTCTGCGCCGTCAGCAGTGACGGACGTTTTACGCTTTGGAGCAGATAGATCGGGGAATTCTTCGAGTTCATATTGTGCTTGTTCAGCACCGAGTAAAACTCCGGCGGCAGTAGCTCTTTCGCATGGATACAGTTCGCGCCGAGATCGTCCGCGTAATCTATAAGAGTCTGATAGAACGTCATATCGCGCACGTTGTCATCTTTACCCGGCTCTTTTCCGTTTATGCTTACCGCTTTCAGCGGTATCGACTGCCATCCGTTGTTATTCTTTATCTGGAATGAGGAGTCTACGATCCTCGATACCTCTTCATGTTCGCCCGATAAATCCGCCGAGTCGTTGACATGGGTGTTTTTCAGTATTTTTGTGATCAGAGGCTCGTAAAAACACCAGTAGAAATTCGTGATGTCCCCCTGACGGTCAAACGAGAGGAATTTATAAAGCTTATCCGCAAACATAAATTTACTGAAGCGCTCGCCGGAGGTATAGTCGTTGAAATCCCCTGCGAAATAATATACGGGGGAATGTCCCTCCTCGGTCTTTCTCGTTACCGCGGTAAATCTCGGGATCTTGGAAATCTCTTTTATCTTATCCATCCCTTGCGGATTCAGATCGAATTCGAACGTCGCGATAGATTCGACTCCGTAGTTCGGCTCGACGAGCTCAAACCAGTTGTAGAAATTTGTCTTACTGCAAGACGAAAACTCGTCTTTATATTCATCATTGATATATATCTTGAGCAACTCTTTGGACTGGAAATCCTCGTTCTGCTCAAGGATTATTATTTTTCCCTCTCTTGAAACGAGCAGGATCCCGGGACCGGAAAATCTCCACTCGATACCCTCTTGCCGTTCATACATCGGACGCGCCCATACGGGAATGTCGGTGAAGTCCTGGAGGTCGAATATATACCTTCCCTGCCATCCTGTCGGCGTAACGCCGCACATAGACGACAGCTGTCCGTAAACCGTATCTGACAGAGGAGCGCTGAAAATCGTCATCTCGGCAATGACCGAAGCGCCGTTTTCGTATGAATACGAGATAACGCCCATATCGTCTTCGTTTAAGCCGGACTGCTCCACGGTTTCGTCCGAGTGCTCTATACCGTATGCGTCGGCAAGATAAAGAAGATCCGGTACTCCGTCAATATCGAGAAGGCTGTACTCTCCGTCGAAAATTCCCTCGTCGTTTATCTTCGGTCCGTAATAGTCCTTCTTATAGTCGTAGAAGGTGCCGTCGGGCTTTACGTATTTATTGTGTTCGAGTATCCAGAAGAAACCGCGGTGTTTTCTGTAGGCGGAATCCTTGGATATCCCGTTGTCCTCCGCGTACGAAAGAATGGTTTTGTTTATCAGCGCGACTTTGATCTGGTGCTTCGGAAGCAGGAACCACGTTCCGAACACCGCCGCAACGAGGAACAAAAGGATCAGAAGCACGCGCGGAATGATCATTTTCTTTTTCTTTTTTCTGACCGGACTTCCCGGCGCTACAGGGACACTTTTATCACTCATTGCCGTCAATCACTTTCTTTTTTTAACTCTTTCATTATTTGACGAAGCTCCATGAACGCGTCGACCGCGTCGGGATCGAAAGATTTCCCTCGTCCTTTCTTTATCTCGGCGAGCGCCTCGTCGATCCTCCATGCGCGTTTATACTTTCTCGGCGACGTCAGCGCGTCGAACACGTCGCATATCGCGACGATCCTTGCGCCGAGCGGTATACTGTCGCCCGACATCCCGAGCTCGCCCTTTCCGTCAAAACGCTCATGGTGACAGCGGGCAATATCCCCGGCGGTCTTTATGTATTCGTCGTCTCCGAAAGCGGAGAGTATTTTGTATCCGTATTCCGTATGTTGATTAACTATCTCGCGTTCCATGTCGGAAAGACGTCCCTCTTTGCTCACTATCTTGAGCGGGATCGCCATCTTTCCGATATCGTGAAGTCTTGACGCCTTGCCGATAAGCTCCGCGCGAGAAGGATCGACTCCCATCTTGAGCGCGGTCTCCTTTGCAAGGATACTCACGTTGTCCGTGTGCGAAGGCGAATATCCGTCGGCGCTCTCCGCGTGTGACGCGAGAAGTTCGAGAGCCGTGTCGTATTGCGGCGTCCCTTTTAACAGCACGTTGTCATACGCCGTCTTGAGTCCGGTGTACGCCGACTCCATCATATCCGTAAAGAACTCTTCAAACGTGCTCTTCAGACCTTCAAAGTGATAGATCACCGCGGGAGACACTCCCTGCCTCATCATAAAATCAAAGTAGTTTCCCGCAAAATAGCATGACGTCCTTTCGCGCAGACAGGTCGTCTCGATGACGCCGTATCTGCACGCCTTCACGTCGTGAGAAAACACTTCGCGCCATTCGGTGCCGTCTTTTTTTGCGGCGCTGTATCCCATGTCCGCGTTTTCGTCGGAGAAAGCGATTGCAAGTTCTGCAACGTCACGCGGCGCGGTTTCGAAAAAGCTCTTCTCGTCTTTATAAGCCAGCACGTTTTTCACAAAAGACGCCAGCTTGTCGACACACTCGCCGTATTTCTCGCTCTCCGCTTTGAGCATGGCTTTTCCTTCGTCAAAGACGGCAATGAGATGCTCGAGCATTATGAGCGTGACAAGAAGCGCAACGGACGACGCAACGGATGTGAACATGAAAGCGCCGATAGATCTCAGCACTAACGCCGCGCCGGAAAACAGGATGCAGAGCGTATAATACACGACCGCAATAAACGCGGTAGCGGAATACTGTTCTCTGTCGCTCACCGCCTTAGATACCGACAGCGCGACTGTAACGCCGCATGATGCGGCGGCAACGCACGCGAAAACGCTTGAGGCGATATACAACGCGGGAGTTCTGAAATAGATCACCGCAAAGCATGAAACGACGCCCGCGGCAAGAGTGATAATGGTATGCGCTTTCTGTTTTCTGCCGAATTTCGAAAGAAACACTATACATAAAAATACAACTGAAAACGTTACGGCAGTATACAGATTCAGCCATGCCGGATCGTTTATGTAATAAGTCAGATTCTTGACGTTGCAGAGCGCGTCCGCGACGCCGCAATAGAATATCAAAAGGAATAAGAGCGGATATCTGCCTATACGGTGTTTTATCGCGCCCGAGACAAACGTGATTGCCGCGCCGAGCAGGCCCGTCAGCGCAATTATCGCGGCAAGCACCATGTCGAACGTTATCTCGTTGGACCCGTCTGCGCTCCCCGCCGCTATCGTCGGTTCAAATCTGACGGAAAAAGGAAGCCTCATAAATACTTCTACCTGCGCCGCGCGGCCGTTTCCTTCAAGCGTTACGGCATTGTAGCAGTTTCCGACGTATTCCGTCGCGTTGTCGCCGGAGTATCTGTTGTTGTATACCTCAAATCCGTTTACATATATCATCACCGGCGAGTGGTCGGTCATGATCTTTATCGTTCTTGTCTCGTCCGATGCTTCGACGTTTTTCACGAAATAAATGTAATCGTGTTTCACTTCGCCCGGCGCGATAGGATTCTGAGAATTATACAGCTTCATCGAATCCGTATTCTTGACGTCCGCGGTATCGGAATAGGTGTATTCCCATCCCGTGAGCGCTTCAGGCGCATATGAATCGGATATCAGGCGGTCAAACAGAAAATAGATCGCAACAGTCGCGGCAAAGATCGTTGCCGCAACACAAATAAAGGGGATCACTCCCCTTAATGAGATTATTCTGTTTCTGAATCGCGTTTGTTTTTTCTGCGGCATACGTTACTCCAGTGGTCCTAAATTCTCGAATACTTTTTCAAAAGGCCTTTTATTTCATCGTCAGTCGCCGGCGCGCCGGCGTCGATCTCGTCCATGATATCCGACAATTCCTCAAACAGCTTGTCGATATCGTCAAGATGCGCCTTGATGTCACGCAGCGCGGAGCGGAGTTTTCCGTTTTCGTCTTTGAGTCTTGCTATCTCTTCTTCATTATTGATCGTATCCATGTTGACTCCTGATCACTTTATCTCTGACGTCATAGCGACGATTATCGCTCTGTCTTCGACAATCTTTATCTGCATAGTCGTACGTCCGATGACGTCCGTCTTGCTCTTTCCGGTAAAGAAGGTGGTTATGATCTCATAGACGCCGTCGTCACTTGTTTTTTCGAACGAATCGACGTTATAAAAGACGCCGACTCCGTATTTCGGCTGATACATCTCGAGTTTCTTCAAAGACGCGGTATAAAGGACAGACTTGGAAGGATCGATCTTGTTCGCGCCGAAGTATTCCTCAAGTTTCTTTGATATCTCCTCAACTGTCGCGGTGCGGTAAACGTCAACGCCGACGGGCATCTGCCACAGTTCTTCATAGTAAAGGTGGCAGAACGCAAACTGTACAGCGGCGTCAGGCGACATCTCGTCAACGCTGTTGAATGACGTCTGTCCGAGTAAGAAGCAAAGCTCGTAGCTGCGGCGCGCAAACGCGCCGACGTCGACGGACACTCCGTCTATCTCTTTCACTCCGTCGCGCCCGCCGCCGATCGCCGTAACTTCGTTGCCGTCTTCCTCCGGCGCCGTGCTGTCCTCGGACGATGCGTCCGTGCCGACGGCAGTCTCGCCGTTCTTTCCCTGATCCACGTTGGGATCGACATTACCGCACGATACGGCAAGCGATGTTATGATAACAAGCGCAATGATTAATGAAACGATTTTTACAGTCTTCACTGAGTCAGCCCTCCGTCAATGATATTAACAATCAGTTTTCTTACATAAAAGTATCCTGCCGCAATGCTTGCGGCACAGCGTTATGACTTTCAGTCCTCCGCGGGAGTATCATCGGCAGTATAGTACGTGCCGCTTC
>JAFXNX010000378.1 GCA_017529175.1 Clostridia bacterium | reverse complement strand
CAGATGCGTCAGCTCGCCGGCATGCGCGGACTTATGTTCTCGACTTCCGGTAAAACGATGGAGATCCCGATCAGATCGAACTTCCGCGAAGGTCTTAACGTTCTCGAATACTTCATCGGTGCGCGCGGCTCTCGTAAATCGCTTTCCGACACGGCTCTGAAAACGGCTGACTCGGGTTATCTGACCCGTCGTCTCGTCGACGTATCGCAGGAGGTCATCGTCCGCGAGGAAGACTGCGGAACGATAGAGGGCATCTGGGTATCCGACATCAAGGACGGCAACGAAATGATCGAGCCGCTCGCGGATCGTCTTACGGGACGCTTCGTGATAGGCGACGTCGTTCACCCCGAAACCGGCGATATCATCGTCCATAACGGAATGATGATAACGGGCGATCAGACCGCGGCGATCATCAAAGCGGGTATCGAGAGAGTACACGTCCGCTCCATCCTCAGATGTAAATGCAAACACGGTGTCTGCGCTCACTGCTACGGCATCGACCTCGCAACGTCTAAGATCGTCAGCGTGGGCGAGTCCGTCGGTATCATCGCGGCGCAGTCCATCGGTGAGCCGGGTACACAGCTTACGATGAGAACGTTCCATACGGGCGGTATCGCGGGATCCGATATCACGCAGGGTCTCCCGAGAGTCGAAGAACTGTTTGAGGCGCGCCATCCGAAGAAGACGGCGACGCTCGCGGACGCGACGGGATTTGTCAAGATCGTCGACGCGAAGCGTTCAAGAAACGTCATCATCACATCGAGCGAAACGGGCGAAGAGATCGTATATCCCATTCCGTACGGAACGAAGATACTTGTCGAAGACGGCGGGTATATCACCCGCGGTGACCCCATCACCGAAGGAAACTTCGCGCCGGGCGACATTTCGAGAGTCAACGGCATAGAGGCGGCGTACGAATACCTCATCAAAGAGGTACAGCGCGTTTATCGTATGCAGGATATCGAGATCAACGATAAGCACATCGAGGTCATCGCAAGACAGATGACGAGAAAAGTCCGCATCGACGACGGCGGCGACACGGATATGCTCATCGGCAGCGTTGTTGACATCACGGAATTCGAGGAGGAAAACAAGAAGATCGAAGATCGTATCGCGGCGGGAGACAGAACCGTTCGTCCCGCAAAGGCGACGCAGCTCCTTCTCGGTATAACGAAAGCGGCGCTCCAGACGGAGTCGTTCCTTTCGGCAGCGTCCTTCCAGGAAACGACAAAGGTGCTCACCGAAGCCGCTATCAAGGGCAAGGTCGACCATCTTGTCGGTCTCAAGGAGAATGTCATCATCGGTAAACTTATCCCCGCAGGCACGGGACTTCAGATCTATCGCGACGTAGAGGTCGAAAAGGTCGAGGAAGATCCGTCTGTCGAGGCGGAGCCGATTACCGAGGCCGATAAACCGGCTGTCTGATAAAACAAAATAAAAAGCAGGAGGCAAGCGTCTCCTGCTTTTTGTGCAATTTTCGGCGCCTCTGTGAAAGGGGATCATTCACGGATTGCCGTGAATGAGCGGCTGCTTTTTGCCGCGCTGACAGAAAAAGTACAACTGATTTTGAGCAAAAAAACGTTCAAAATCATCTTTTCATCATTTTATCCGAAAAAACTTGAAAAAAACTTGTATTTTTTTATAAAAATCCTGTTGACAACTTGACAATTTAATGGTATTATTTATGATATGTAGGTATGCTCTCATACTCTGCCTATTATTATGCTGAAAGGAATACTGTTATAATGTCATCCGACAGTACCGTGCCCGACATACTTGTTGCGGGCGTTACTCAATCGAAGAAACTTATAAAGTCATCCGCCGTCAAACGCGCTTACGTCGCGTCTGATGCGGAAGCGAAGATCACGAACGTCATGAGTGAGCTCTGCCGCGAATTTGAGGTGGAACTTGACATGACTCACACACTTGAAGAGCTCGGACGTATGTGCGGTATCGACGTAAACTGCGCCGCCTGTGACGCTCTTAAATAGCTTTCGTTTACAACACTGCGGAGTGCATTCCGCAAGATGTAAAAAATACACATTTTATTTATCGTGAAAGGAGGAACAAAATGCCGACATTTAACCAGCTCGTCCGCAACGGCCGTGAAAAGAGCGAATACAAATCCAAAGCGCCGGTGCTTCAGAAAGGTTACAACTCGATAACGAAGCTTGAAACCAATCAGAGCTCCCCGCAGAAGAGAGGCGTATGCACAAAGGTTACGACGACGACACCGAAGAAGCCGAACTCGGCTCTCCGTAAGATCGCCCGTGTTCGCCTTACAAACGGTCTTGAAGCGACTTGCTACATTCCCGGTATCGGACATAACCTTCAGGAGCACTCTGTTGTGCTTATCAGAGGCGGAAGAGTCCGTGACCTGCCCGGCGTTCGTTACCACATCATCCGCGGTACGCTTGACGCACAGGGTGTTGCAAACCGCAAACAGGGACGTTCACTTTACGGCGCTAAGCGCGGTAAGAAGACCGGAAAGTAATTTTCGGAATAGGTTAACTTAAAAAGACTAAACGTATGTGCTTTTGATTCTTTTTGATAAGTAAAATGTTACTTCAAAGTAAACCAAAATCGCACAACGGGAGGAAACTTTCGAGTACCTGAGAATTCATTAT
>JAFXNX010000377.1 GCA_017529175.1 Clostridia bacterium | reverse complement strand
TTATTGCCACCAGTCCCAGCTACGAGGAATATATCCGGAAGAACAACCGCCGCTTAGAGAACAATCCCAATGCCGACCTGCTCTATCTGGAGACATCGACACCCCTGGAGGGCAACTGCTATATCCTTAGACATAGCAAAACGCCAATCGTTATATGCAGAATCGAAAATAGGTTGGAAAGAAACCTCCGTACCATAGTATTCGGCTAATTTCTGTTTAGCAGCTTCATCACCGATTAACTCAAAGTGCTCTGAATATGTTGATCCTGCTATTACCGCATTTGAAAGATTAGAAATAACAACGTCAAAATCACCTAACAAATAACGATCATTAGTAGTATCTGCTTTACTTAAATCGCTTCTACTTTTGTGACACTTTATTGTGCAATGAGGTTCCTTGATCTTCGCTCTATTCGAAAACTTGAAGCTTCCCCGAGTCGCATTTTTACATTCAACTTTTATAATAATCCCTGTTCGTTGGTGTGTTACTGTAACATCTTCATCATGCATACCATTTTGCGCATTTAGGTTCAATTTAGCAACTGACCATTCATGCTGATTCAAAACCCTTTGAAGTAAAAGAAACACATCGTATTCAGTTGCCTTTCCTCTAATCATTGGAACAACTTTTTGATCTATCAAAATATCCATGATGTATTCTTTCGGAACCTTAAAGGTATCGCAGTAATTAACGAGGGCCTCACCTAATTCCTGAGTATTCATACAAATACCTCCATTCTTCCATCATTCACTGATTTATGGTTATACTATCATTCTTCGCAGAATTGCATGAAGGGCAAAGGACTTGTCCGTTCTCAACAATGGTTTTCCCGCCTCGGCTCCACGGAAAGATATGATCGGCCTCCCATGCATTCCACTCGCATTTTGCACCACAGTTCTGGCATAGTCCTTTATCTCTGCGGTATATTACCTGTCGCTGTGCTTCATCGAAGAGGCGTTTTTTATCCTTGGGTTCCAAGTCAGTAATTGTTGACAGAAGGTTTTCTTTTAAGAATTCATGCCTGTATTTTAACGAATCCATAGCATCCGTAGAATCCTTCGTCTTTGATTGGTATATAGCCAATCGCGCCTCTTGCTGATCTTCCGGCTTTTCTGCTTCTAATGCACGTCTGGTTTCGAAGTCAATAAACCAGTTCGCTATTTCTTCCTCTCTCCCTTTTACAGCATAGTTGTCCAATAAATCCATTGTAAGTGCATACATGGAAACAACATTGTATCGTTTTAACTCCGGTGTCCTTTCCGGGAATAGCAGGAGCAGATAATTCAGTACACGTTTTATCTTCCTTGCGATCTCACCGTTTGAATCGAAGTCCTGATTATCCATGTACATCGCATTTAGATTGCGGTCTTTAATATCGCACAAGTCACCATTGATCGTTAGCAATGTTAGCTGCGCAGCAACATGCTCATGTGAAAACCTGCTATTCTGGAAATTCACAACATTCACAAAGAATGGATGAGTTGCAAGCTCTTTTATGAAATTGCGCATATTTCCGGGATAAGCATTGCGCTTTTCCTGAGCTTTTAAAGTTGTTCCGTTCTGGAGACGTAAAAACATCTCGGATATTTCATCTTCGGTTACGTCATCAAGAATGACGAAATCCAAATTATAGCTATGCAGTTTATCAAGTAAATATATGTCAAGGTCTTCGTATTTCTTTCCTGCGATATCGATTCCATCGACAGGATCTGCGTCTTTAGCCAGTGGAAATCCGTTGGAAAAATACTCCCAAATTGTACGCAGCCTTTGTTGACCGTCGATTACATCGAAAGTGTCTTTACCGGTCTTGTGCATATACATTTTCGGTATATCATATTCACGCAGCATGGAATCGATCAATAGCTGCTTTTGCGCCCTTGTCCACACAGCAGGACGTTGATAATCAGGGTTTGTATTAATACTCTTTCGTCTGACATATGTAGACTGTGCAGTTAATGTTGTTTTCGAAATCATTCTGCTTTTCCTTTCTTTTTCTCTCTCAGCGTTTTCATGCGTGAACTTTTCTCATAAAAATATCTTTTCTTCGAATCGCCAAACCACACCTTGTTCATAGCCTCGAGAAACTCTTTTGTGATCGGGAAACCGGAGCTCTCGCCAATAACAGAGTCAATATCGCAATAAGGACAAATTGCCGTACCGCGTCTGTCGCAAGGATTATCATGTATCAGCCACTCTTCAATTTCTGCCGGATCGAATATTTCCAAGCAGTAAAAACATCCACATTTATGATCTTTCTCGAGTTCCGGCTTATGATTATTTGAAAACTGATGTGCTAAAATCAAATTGTATCTTCTAATTATTCTTTTCATCATCTTCTATGCCGCCGATATCTATCCCGCACATCCTCGCAGCTTCTTCTAAAGTTACTGTATCACCTTTGTCAGGATCGTTATCGTTTTCTCTGCACAGGTTTAGGCAGAATTCCTCATCGTCCACCGCTGACTCTATGATATCTTTTATGTGATCTAAAAACTGATTCTTTACTTTTTCCGGTTCAACAATATGTATCTTCCATCCAAACTGCGCCAACCAACCGAAGAATGTCGGACTGACCTGCACTTGTACGGTCGCCTCACAAGTTCTTTCATCCACCGCCTTGATCACAGTATCTTCGCCGAATTTGTCAAATACCGGCTCCACAATCGACTTGTCAAACTGAAGCACTACTTCTTCCAGCTCGCCGCTGAACATCTTGAAAGCCTGTTCCGTGAATGCTGCCACACCCTCGATCATTGAGAGCGCTTCATCGGAGAGTACTGACTCTTCTACTACATCGACATGGTCAATTCTGTCGATGCGGTAACTTGCTGCCGTTCCCGGGTGCCGCTTATTGTATGCCATCAGATAGTAATTGTCTTCATTGAATATCAGCGCAACCGGCTCCAGATAATATCGCTTCTTCGCGCCAGTGTCGGTCGTTACGTATACACGCTCCGCAGCTTCGTTCAGATGGAAATAGTTGAATGCAATTTTCTTTTTCCGGATGATAGCATCCTCGATGCTGTTTACGTTGTAGAGGATCGATTCGTTCGTGTGCTTTCGAGTATTGAAGCAAACCATGTTCTCTTTCAGTAGCTCCGCCTTATGCGATCCTCCGAGGGAAGCTACTTTATCGATCAGTTCCGCCGTCTTCTTGTCCGTTATGAAGCTCGCTGCCTGCACCGCATCTATGAGTATCTTAATCTCCGGTAGTGAGAGATCTGTTTCCGGGATATAGTAGTATCGCTCATGATCTTCTATGTATGACATGATCTCATAGCCGCTCTCCTGCATTACCTCTATATCTTTGCTGAGCGTCCTTACGTTACTGGATATTCCGATCTCATTTAGCCTTTTGCATAAATCCCTGCGAGAGATAGGATGATCTTCATCCGTCTCTCTGCGAAGAAGCTCGTACAGCTTTAACAGCTTTATTTTTTGCTTATTTTCAGCCATACTCGACTCCTCTTTCTATAAGATACAATTATTCTTATATATCATACCATATATAATCTGAAAAATCAAGATTCGGGAGTAACGATATCGTTACTCACAAAAACACCGCCCGACTCCAGACAGTAGCGAGAAGTGCCAAAGTGGGAGTGGACGGTGTTTTCTTTGCGATCATCGAACTGCTCACGGCTCTGATAACGTTAGCAATAACGATGATAAACCTGCTCGGGAGATAATCTCGCGAGCCCATTTTGATTATCGAAGCACTTGCAGCGGTGGCAGCGATAATCGTAGCAATCCGTTGGTGGTAGCCAAACAGGCGGGACGCAATCCCTATTGCTGTCCTTATTTTAACTCGGAAGAGTGCTGGTGTCAATCTCTTTTTTGCCGTTTCGGTCTTCGAGTAACGATATCGTTACTTGTTAAACCACCAGTATACTTCCTGTTTGAGAACATCGTGCTTATCTTCTACGATCTCAAAGCAATCAGGTTCGTAGAAATAGCAGACAGCGGACTCGTCCATTACAAGGTAATTTCCGTCGCTATTAATTCCGATCGCTTTATACTCGCGTCCGTATTTCAGTTCGAGGAGCTCATCATCGAAAGCGTGTGTAATACACCTCACTATCGCCTCATGTTCATTTAGAAGATTGTCTTCATCTGATACTTTCTCAAAAAACTCATACTGATTAAAATATGTTATCTCGCCATCATCTCCGCGAACGTGAAGAGCATTTCTTTCCGATTCCCAGTATTCAAGGAAAAACGCTTCATAAGTTTTTCCCACAGTGAATTTTCCTTTGGTTTGTGCCTTCCCTCCGTTCGGGTCTCCGATAAATCGTACGATAGCGGGTCTTCTATTTGTTACACCCATTTTTTCTCTTTCACATTCATGTCTACATTACTCCTGCAACCGGATTGTATCTGGCACCTTCCTTGTTTATTCTGTTGTCTCTGAAACTATCGATAAGATTCATTACCCTCGTTATAGAACGTTTCTTCTCCCGTTTCTTCATGGCTTTTTGATTTCTCTTGTTCTTTTTGTTTCCCAGCGTGCCGATGACTTCAGGCTTCTTTTTCATGTGGGCGGACTCTTTGAGATTCTTTGACAGATCGTGATCAACAATATACTCAAGGTACTCCACCACGCTTGTTTTCGTTTTAGGTTGTAAATGATATCCGGTAATCGGACAGTAACTATTCAAAGCTATTACTCGTTTATTCTTATGAAACAATGCGATCCCGCTGTTGTCTCTATTCGGTACTACTCTCCACGAGCTCCAAGGTGTGGTTACTGTTAAATAGTCATTTTTGAAACGCACCGTCGTCGGATGTAATGAGCAATATTCGTCAACCTTTTTCTTTTCTTGCCTGTAACTCTTCGACAGTTTTCCGCAGCACTGGCACATGCGGTAACCGTGTTTCCATGCGTCGTCGACTGTATGAAAGACGCCGACGTCTTCGTCTTTTACTCGTTTAATTTGATAGCAGTCGTCTGAATGAACGATTTTTCTTCCGCTTTTTGTGCTGTAGAATAGCATTTCAAAACCTCTTTTCTTTTAGTTTGTATCTTTATTATACAGAAAGAGGTGTCCGTTAAATTGTACTTATTAGAATAATATAAAACAGGCGCATTTCTGCGCCTTTGTGCGGCAAGCACCCGGACTTGCACCGAGCCTACATCAATCAATGTGTGCTGCTACCTTCACTATTACTTGCCGTATTGATTGCAGGCGGACCGGATTTCAACCGGCACTATTGTACTTGCAGCGCTCTATTATCCAGCCGTCAAAACTGGCCTTTTCGCTTGCGGTTTTACTCCGCCGCTGTAAGCCCTGATGTTCTCACTCTTAAACTACTCACCTGCTATAAATGATGATATCATATTTCAAACACTCTGTCAATCATCAATGCGCGAGAGTAACTATTTCGTTACTTATAGGGTTCAAATCCCACTACTCACTATTTTTTTGTAGTTCACTGCGGCGTTAAAAAAAGTAAGATGTTCGCCTGTGATTTTACTCTGGAAAACAAAAAAAGGACTCCCGGATAGCCGATCGACTGTCTGAAAGTCCGTTTTCGTCTTATTTTTGCCTAAAAAGCAATAAAAAACAACCTTTGCCTTGGTAGACAAAAGTTGTTTTTTAAGTGGGGTGAGTAGTGGGATTCGAACCCATGGCCTCCAGGGCCACAACCTGGCGCTCTAACCAACTGAGCTATACCCACCGTATGGCGTGCCTTGGGGGATTCGAACCCTCGACCTACTGCTTAGAAGGCAGTTGCTCTATCCTGCTGAGCTAAAGGCACAAAAAAATGGAGCGAGTGATGGGAATCGAACCCACATAACCAGCTTGGAAGGCTGGAATTCTACCACTGAACTACACTCGCATTTATAATTTGGCTTAATCATAATATCATAATTCAATTTCAATGTCAAGACTTTTTTCAAAAAAATCACAAAATGTGCCGCTGCCTCTTGAAATTGTAATATATTTATACTATGATATAATGTGATAATAATTTGCCGTCTTGCGGGGAAAGGAGCGTATCCATGTTCGGTTACATAAAGCCGCACATACCCGCTCTCTCCGTTGCGGAGTATGAAGCGTACCACGGCGCGTACTGCGGGCTTTGCCGCACGATGGGGTCTCTCACCGGGCAGCTCTCACGTTTCACGCTGAACTACGACTTTGCATTCCTTGCCGTTTACCGGATGGCGGCGGAAAAGATCCCGTCCGAGTGCAAGAGGAAGGGGTGCATCGCTCATCCGTTCTCAAGAAGAACGCAGATGACAAGAAACCCCGCTCTCGAGTTTGCCGCCGCGGCAAGCGCGGTGCTGACGCGCGAGAAGATCGCGGACAATATAAAAGATGAAAAGGGCTTCAGGCGTACCGGAGCAAAGATGCTCTCCCCTCTTACGCGAGGGATGGTGAGAAGAGTTGCGAACACAATATCAGGTCTTCGGGAAGAGGTCGCTGCCGCGCTTTCCCGTCTTGACAAAATCGAGCGCGAAAGGAGCGCGTCTGTCGACGAGCCGGCAAGAGCGTTCGGAGAAGTGCTTTCAGCCGTCGCATCTTACGGATACGAGGAGAACGTAAAGCTGATATCCGAAGAGATCGGAAAGGCGATAGGCAAGATAGTTTACGTTCTTGACGCCGCGGACGATATTGAAGACGATATAAAAGACGAAAAATACAACCCTTTGGCGTTACTGTATGATGAGGCGCTCGGTGACGAACAAAACGGCCGCCGCCTTCTGAGGCGCGATATCGCCGACGGACTTTATACGGCGATCGGAACGGAGGCAAACCGCGCCGCCGCCGCGTTCGAACTGCTCGACGGCACGGGGATAGCTACTTACAAAGGTATCATTATGAACACGCTGACCCTCGGAATAAGAGCGGAAGCCGAGCGAATATTATACGGCAGAGGCAAGAAGGAAGACCCTGTAAAGTTCCGCATCTGACCTGCCGGACTATTTTGCAATCAACAGAAAAGGAAATAAACCAATGACAGATCCATATCAGGTACTCGGAGTCGCTCCGAACGCGTCGGACGAAGATGTCAAAAAGGCATACCGCAATCTCGCGATGAAGTATCATCCGGACAACTATGCCGACAATCCCTTATCAGAACTCGCAGAGGAGAAGATGAAGGAGATCAACGAGGCGTACGATCAGATACAGAAAGAACGCTCGTCCGGATCATCGTCGTCATCATCCTACAACACATACCGCGCGTCGTCCGCATCCGGCGAGTACGCGGAAGTCAGAATGAAGATCAACAGCCGCGACTGGACAGGCGCATCAACGATGCTCAACCGCGTTCCGCTTGAGCGCCGCGGAGCCGAATGGAACTTCTTAATGGGGTGCGTCGCCGTCGGTCAGAACAACATTTTCGACGCGCAAAAATACGTTGACCAGGCGGTTTATATGGATCCCTCAAACGCGGAATACAGAGATATGCAATCGAGGATCCGCGGAGCCGGCGCGTACAGAAACCCGTTCGGCGGCGGATACAGCTCCTCATACGGCAACGGTGTAGCGGGACAACAGTGCGATATGTGCGATCTATGCAGTCTTTTGATGTGTCTTGACTGTATGTGCAGACATTGACGCGATGGTAAGAAAAAACGGAAGCGGCGCAAAAGACGTCGCGCTGTCCGGGATCATATCAGCTCTGTGCTTCGTCGTGATGTATCTTTCATCGATCGCGGACGTGATGGATCTGTCGGCAATAGTACTCACCGCAATGATAATCAGCGTGGCGGTCATTGAGATAGGCAGATATTTTCCGTGGCTTATATGGGCGGTGACGAGCGTCCTTTGCATCCTTCTTCTCCCGAGAAAGGACATAGCGCTCGAATTCGTACTGTTCGGCGGGGTATATCCGATGGTGAAATCGCTGATCGAGCGCAAACTTCCGACGATACCGTCGTGGATTGCGAAGATCGTTTTCTTCAACGCAGTATTCACCTTATGGTTCTTTATATCGAAATTCGTGTTCGCCCTTGATGTCGGACTCACGCTCGGCGTTATCGCATACGCGGCGGCGAACGTGTTTTTCATTATCGCGGATTTAGCTTTCTCAATGATGATAGTGCTTTACATGACTAAGATAAGACAGCGCTTGAAAATAGGTAAAAAGAAATAAATGAAATATATGCACCCGAAAGGAAATATATTATGAAAAAGATCGCTGCGTTACTGATCGTTATCACAATGGTGATAACACTTATATCATGTTCATCGAAAAATGACGGAGTATCGACGGGCGATGAGAGCGAAAACGCCGCTCCGACGTCAGCCGACGCAAATAAAGTCGTTATGAAGCGCGGCAGCGCCGAGATCACTTATGCCGAATTCAATCTGTATCTTTGCTCAACTCCCGCGTCGGTCATCAACAACTATATGAACTATTACGGCGACGAATATGCAAGTTACATGATCGCAGACGCAGGACTTGACCCGACAAAGCCCTACAAGGATCAGGAATGTCCTTACTACGAAGGCTCGTATCTTGAATACTTCATCCAAAATTCCGCAAATTACTTTACGGAGCTTTGCACTCTGCTCGACTATGCCAATGAAACCGGTATCGCGCTTGACGAAGATGAGACGGCGGAAGCCGAGTCTCAGGCGGATCAGATCGTTCAGAACGCGGTTGATAACGCGGGGTCCATTGCCGCGTACTACGGCGACCCTTCGGGTATGTCGACTGAGGAAGTCTTCCGCAGTCTTTATATGAAGATGACGCTCGCCGACAAAGCGAAAGACGCGTTCGCAAATACCGTCGATCTGTCGGAAGAAGCGTGCCGCAAAGAGTATGAAGAGAATCCGAAGGAATACTCTGTCGTAAGCTACCTTGCATACACTATAGTCCCCAACGATGAGACTGTTAGCAAAGAGGACGCTGAGAATTACGCCGATCAGATCATAGAGGAAACGAACGTCGAAGGATTTGTCTCGAGCGTTGAAAGTTTCCACAACGACGTACTCCATCCCGATGAGGAAGACGAAGAGATAACTGCAAATACACTGCGCAAAACAGATATGTATTACACCGAGGGGGACGACGCGTACGAGTGGATGTTCACGGAAGCTAAGGTGAACGATACTTATAAAACAGAAGAAGAGGACGGCTCGATCTCCGTATTTCTTCTTTTGTCCGAGCCGGCATTGAACGACTACTTCACGAAGAACGTAAGGCACATACTCTTCCTCTCAACAAACTATGACACAGACGATGCCTGCCGCGAAGAGGCGGAGCGCATCTACAAGGAATATCTGCTGAATCCCACCGAAGAGAATTTTGCCGATCTCGCGAACAAATACAGCGACGACCCGGAACTCGGGACTGATGAAAACGGCAATCAGTATCAAAAAGAAGAAAAGACTGACGGCGGCTTGTACGAGAACATCGAGCACGGAAAAACAGTCTATGAATTCGACAAATGGTGCTTCGACTCGTCGAGGATCACCGGAGATACCGGCGTCATCAAAACGAAATACGGTTACCACGTTATGTATTTCGTCGGCGACGGCAAGCAGATAACGGACGGAACCGAAACGATACTGTCCGGGCTCAAGAGAAAAGCGTTTGAAGAATACAAAGACAGCAAAGAGACCGCGTTTGAATCCGATTACGTGGCAGCTAATTTGGATCTTTAATAACGAATTACTGAAGCGGGGAGTTTAACTAAGCTCTCCGCTTCTTTTTTATTTTAAATAATGAAGAGATCCACCTGACGTCATGCGCCGACGCCGCGCCGCTCGCAAAGCACGCTGCGCCGTAAAGGACGACGGACAAAGAGATCGCGGCGATACCGGAAAGCGGAATAAAGAGCGATGCGATCTTCACAGCGCCCGTCGCCGCGCAGACAGAGAGCACCGGACAGAATATCCAGCGGAAAATATCCGCCTTTACGGGAACAAGTTTTACAAGCCTTACGATACTGAACGATGCGTTTATCACTTCGCTTATAATAGTCAGTATTATGTAGCCGTCGATGCCGAACTTCGGAACGAGGATGAAAACGAGGACAAGACACAAGGCGGAATCCGCAACGTTGACCTTCATACAATAGACCTCTTCGCCGAGTCCTTTGAGGATCGCGTCAATCGATGCGTCGAGATACATGACCGGGATCAGAACGGCGATCTTCGAGAGCTGGCGCGACGCTTCAATACTGTGATAAAGCCCCGTGCCTATCGTACCTGAAAACGACAAGAACACTCCCGCGACGCAAACGGAAAAAAGAAGCGTCGAGCGGATGACTTTTTCTTCAATACTCTTGATCCTTTCAACGTTTCCGACCTCGCGGCATCCCGCGACCTCGGGTATCAGAAGAGAGGCGGCGGAATATAGGACAGTGGACGGAAAAAGAACGAGCGGCAGTACCATACCGTGAAGCACTCCGTAGACGGAAAGAGACGCGCTCTCGCTCATTCCGTATGACTCAAGTCCTCGAGGGATCGCAAGATGTTCCGCGGCGATAAAGCCGTGTCTTGCGACGTTCCCCGCCGCCACGGGAAGCGCGAGCGCCGACGTCGCAGCGATGCCGCGGCGAACTGACCGTTCAGAGTCTGCCGGCGCATTTTTATGCGCTCCGCGCGATGCGCACCTTACGTCATATAAATATATAATGAATGAAATCGCGGCGGAAGCTGCTTGCGATATCACCGCGCCTCCCGCTATCGCAAGACACGCAAACTCAATTCCCCGCGGCGCTATCATCACAAGGCCGTATGAGACCGCGGCGATCTTTATAAATTCTTCGAATATCATAAGCGCGGCGTTTTTGTACGCCCTGCCGACGCCCGTGAAATATCCGGTGAGTGCGGACGATACCGACACGGCGGGAAGTCCTGCGGCGATCACCCTCACTGACATAAGGCACCTCTCGTCGCCGAGCAGCGCGCATGATACCGGCTCCGAGAGCGCAAAGAGCAGCGCTCCCGTTGCAGTTCCGAACGAGAGGGAGTATATCAGGGATGAGGACAGTATACCGCGCAGTTCGCGCCGCGCGTCAAGTTTTTCCTTTTCGCATGAAGCGACCGTCTCCGACACCCGTCTTACGACTGCGAGATTGACGCCCGCGGAGGCGAGGATGACCGTAAACGAGTAAACGCTCATGACGAGAGTGAAAAGTCCCATACACTCCTCGCCCACTTTGACGGCAACGTGCGTGTTGAAGCTGACGCCG
>JAFXNX010000376.1 GCA_017529175.1 Clostridia bacterium | reverse complement strand
GTATATGTCGGCATAGAACCCAGACGAACTCTTTCCGTTTGTAAAACGGTCGAGGCGTCGTCGTCGTACAAATCAATGTCGAAATACTTTGTAAACGCCGCTGCCGTACTTGCAGCGCTGTCGGCAAAGTTCGTTCCGACGGCTATTGCGGCGACAGATGCGGTATCCGCCTGTATTCCCGAGAGGTCGTACGCCGTATTTTGCGTCACAGCGAATTCCGCACCGTCGACAAGTATTTTATACCCCGTTACAAAATTACCGTTTGAGGCGGGATTCGTGATCGTCAGCGTCATTTGCGTTATCGAGACAGACGGAGCGTTCAGACGCGGCAGAGACGATGCGGACGAACCGAAGCAAAGTGATTCTTTCGCGGCAAATCTGTCTATTGCGTCGACGAACGCGGGGTCGTATCCGGAGAAGTCGACCTCAATACCGTTCTCCGGGGTAACGGACGTTACACGCCAGCCCTCGTTGAGGTTGATGCCGGCAACGTCCGTCGTACAGTAAAGGATCAGGGGATACTCCCCTTCGTTCCACGTTATCATATACTCGCCCGTATATCCTATCTCCGAGAGTTCATAAGCGTAAAGCTCGCCGAGTCCGAGATAACTGTATGCGAGATCAGCGTTGTTTTCATCGGTTTCGTCAAATGAAAGCTCTGATAAAAAGCTCTTGATCTCTGCGGATGATAACGAAGTATTGAAATACAGTTCTCCGACCGTATCGCCGTCGGAGATCAGATACGACGGTTTTGTACCCTCACCCGCGGCTTTTCGCGCGATAGCGGCTATTGCCGCGTCGAGAGACGCGCCCTGACTTGCGATAACGCTCCGTTTTTGCGCGATCGCTTGCGCTACAGTCAATTGTTCAGGCATTAAGCACCTCCTACAATGACGCTATCAGCGCGGCGACGCCTGCAAGCTCGGACGAAACGGTGTCCGTAACGAACTTGCGGTCAGCGAGCTGATTTTGAGAAGACGCCGCGGACGGCACGAGAGACGCAAGTGACGCGACGTCGGACGATGAAGCTCTTGACAGGAGATACTCCGCGAAGGTCTCTTCGCTCCCCTCAAATCCGTTGTGAAGGGCGAAATCGTAAACCGACTCGCCGTCGGCACCGTCTACGCCGTCTGCTCCGTCAGCGCCGTCTGCTCCGTTGGCGCCATCCGCTCCGTCAGCGCCGTCTGATCCGACGACCCGCCCGAGATCGATCACCTCACCGTCGGTCATTGTGACCTTAAGGTGACCCGATCCGTCTATCTCCATGCCCGCGATCCCGCGCTGTATATATCCGTAAAGCTCCGCGCCGATACTAATGTTTTGACTCATAATATTCTCCGTTTCCCTATCTGACGATCGCCGCGACGTCGTTTGCAAGCGTTATCCTTTTCGAGTCGGGCGTCGTCAGATAAATATCAAATGAATACCTTCCGCGAGGAAAGTCTGAAGTCGCTCCGGCGTCAAATTCGAGAGTAAAGACACAGTCGTTTCCGAGTTCCTCCGAAAACGTGTGTACGCATTTCCTGCCGGTATCGAAAAAAGCGGCTTCGGCAAAATAACCGGTAAGGTCCTCGATTGCTTCTCCGAGAGACGACAGTTTGATTTTTATGAAAAAGTTGAAAACGTCGCCCTCGCACCACGTAAGGACTCCGTGCTCCAGCGCGGGAGACGTTACCCGCGGCAGCGTTTCATACATATGATGATCCCCCTCTCACCGTCAGTTTCAGCCCGTAACGCCAAGTCGTCTGCATCTGTTCATCAGGACCTCGTATTCGTCATTCGTTATCTCGCCGGATCTCTTCGCTTCTTTTATCTTCGCAAAGAGCTGTTTGCTTACTTTTCCCGCGCGCGACGTATTGCCAAGACCGGCTATCATCTGCTCGTAGATCGCTCTTGACTTCACACTTGTCAGGTTTCGCAAATCGTCCTTAATCGTCGTATTGTCGGTGTTCAATTTGGCGACGGCCTTTTTCTTTCCGTTTGCGCTGACCTCCGACGTATCCGCTCCGCTTGAGGAGTAGTGAGAACCCGACGACGCAAGGTTTGCCTTCATAAGATCGAGCTCGTACTGCTTCTGTTTCATCTCGTCCTCGATCCTGTCGCGCTCCGCCTTGTATGCGGCGTCGTTCTCGTATTCGTATACTCTTCTGTCATAGTCGCGGTCGTTTTCCCACGCGGAAACGTCCGCAAGATACCTGTCGTAGTCCGATCTTCCGAGATCGGAATACACGCCTTTTCTGTAGTCCCGCTCGTTGAAATAGTCGGAAACAGAGTCGCGGTACTTTCCGTATTCCGAATCCTCGAGGTCCATGATCGCTCTTAATTTTTCGCGTTCGAGCTCCCGCTCGCCGTACCACTTTTTATATGCCGCTTCCATAAGCGACGGAATAAGCTCTCTTACCGCTCCGAGCGCTTTCGCGGACGCTTCCGACGATGCGGTCACGCCATAAGAGTTTGCGTATCCTCCGGTGAGGAGCGCGGCGGATGAGGCGGCGTCGGCCATAGTACGGCGTCTGTTTTCCTCCGCGCTCTCGCGGTAGGCGTTATAAACCGGGTCCGCGTTGAAATCATAAGAAAACTTCTCGCCGGACAGTATGCGTTTTGCAAGATCTTCGATATCTTTACTGTACGCAGAGCTGTACTCC
Organism: Clostridia bacterium; assembly: GCA_017529175.1. Next base: position 3,469 of record JAFXNX010000376.1, on the reverse strand, counting down.
TTCGGCTTCGCGCTCTCCGCCGCGGCAAGAGCATCCCTTGCCGCCCTCAGCTCGTCGCTCTCCGTATATACGGGACGTTCGCTTTCCGCATATCCGGCATCAGCATCCTTAAGTTTTGTATTTTTCATCAGCTATCCTTTCATAAAATCAACTTAATTCTTCCATCTTCCGCGGCAGATGAAGTCAAGCGCCGTATCGACCGTTCCGCTTGAAGTCATACAAGATATGACGGCGTAGTCCGGCGTTCTCGACAGGGTGCCGGAGCTTCTCGGGACAACGATAACGGCGCTGCTCGCGCCGGAGGACTGCGCGACCACGCACGGCGCTGATACGAACAGTCCCGACGGATAATTCACACCGTTCTGAACGTTGTCGGAATTCATGGAAAGCGTGCCGTAAGCCGACGCCATCGAATACGTGAGAGCTTGCGTTCTGCCGTAACATTCGCACTCTCCCGAGGCGTACTTTTTCCACGTCCAGATACCGCTCGTCCCGCGTGAGGTCACAACGTCCGCCACAGTATCGTCGCCGATGGAAACGGCGCCGTTGAATCTCGCGTCCCAGTCGCACTCCACTCCGCTTCTCTCGACGTAACCGCCTATTCGAAGTCTTCCGTTTTTCAAATGCACGTCCACCTTTGACGTCGGTATCACGCTTTTGTGTTCTCCGCTCCCTTCTGCCCTGTCGGAAACGCAGACTATCGCTTTATATGAAGAAAACGAGGAGAGTCCCGCGTCGATCACACTGCGCTGTCCGGAGGAAAGAGGCCATTCTCCGACGAGCGCGCCGGAAACAGTCAGCACCCGCAGTTTCATATCAGCTTCGTTTTTTGCGGACAGCGGCGCGAAGCGCACCGTCGCCCTCGCCGAGATAAAACTTCCCGCGTCGTCGGCGTCTCCGTTTGCATCGCATCTGAAAACGCTCACGTTTTCCGCATACGGCGCAAAATACGGCAGTACCGTAACAGTCCCGCTCGCCTCACCCGATAACCCTCTCGTATCCTTTACGACGGCTTTATAACTGTAAGTCCCCGCTTCAAGATTTGACAAGGACATTGACGATGACGAACTCTTCCTCGCTCCGAAAGTTATCGAATACGATCCGAGAGAGGCGCCGTGGCGGTAAGTTACGCCGCCGACAGAGAGCGCGATACTCGATAGCTTCGCGGCGATAAGTCCGTTGCTTGTCAAAAAAGCGCTTGTGCTCGACGGCGTGACGCTTAGCGAAAACGACGGCGCAAACTCCGCGCTCTGCGGGATCACGTAAGTACAGTTTTTAGTGACTGTCCCTATCTTTGTCTGACCGCTGTACGTTTCAACGCTGACAGTGCCCGACGGCCGCGACGAATTTACGGCTCCGTCAGCAAGTGATGCGGGAGGAGTGATGCGCAGCGCCGAGCCCGAAAGCAGTCCCGTGGAATACGAGGCGTTACCTACGCGAAGCACTACCTTGTGTTTGTATGACGCGGACGCCGCGCTTACCGTGACAGTCGACGCGCTGCACAGCGTCAGAGTTGACGCGGCGGTAAAAGAGGACGCTCTTGCGATCTTATCGAGCGTTATGACCGACGATGCGGAAAGAGTGCCTATGTACGTGCCGTTATAAGTTCCGTTGAACACCCATCCCGCTGAGAGCGTACAGCTCTTCGATCCGTCAGCTCCGTGCGATACCGTGAACGATTTTGACGCGATGTAGGTCTTTTTCAATGTATTTTCCGGTACGTTTATACCGCACGAAAAGCCCTTCGTCTGTCCGTCGAGGGCAACGTAGCTTCCCGAAAGCGCCGCGCAGTAAATACTGTAATGCTTCAGATAAACGTTTACGTTGACAGTCGATGTGTTATCCGAAGCGCTTGCAACAGACGACCACTCGACGCCTATCTCAAGATTCGTTCCCGTCGAGCTTTCAAAATATCCGCTTGCCATATATCCTCCTGTCAGTTTCCGATGTACTTGATCACAAGTCCGTCGGTCGGATCGATCTCGTAATTCCCGAGAGTGAACTTTCCCGTAACGTACGCCTTCGTAACGTAAAGCGTACTGTCGGACATATAGGCGACCTCGTCCGATCCCGAGTAAAACGAGAGGCGCTGTCCGGTAAGACGCACTTTGAACGGAGACCCGTCGACGCAGGTGACGTCTCCTATCTCGACGCCGATCTCTCCTCCGTCAAGGATACCCGTCTTTATGTAGCCGGAAAGGTCGTCGACCTCTCCGGCTACGTTCGTTATGAGATCGAAATACTGCTCGATCCCCTTGCCGTTCACCTCGTACGACGCTATAGCGTTTTCCGTGTATTCGCCTATGTCCGATATCGCCGCATACTCGCTCTTCATAACGGAAGTAAGACGCTCTTCCGTCTTTTTTATCACGGACGCAGTCTTTATGATCGCTTCGCGAAGTCCCGAAACGTCCTCTTTTACGGATACCGCTCCTCCGACAGCGGAGGCAAGACGCCCTGAAAAATTACCTTCGTCAAGATTTGAAAGTACGAATTTGAGCTGTTCGGTCAGTATCACAAGACATTTTCTTATCTTTTTTATGTCGGGATCCGCGTTATCCGAAAGTCTCGGAAAATCAACTTTAAGTTCCATATATCATTACCTTCCGTTATATTGTTACGGCGCCGGATGCGCTTAACATTTTTCGATAAACTTCGTTATCGAATATATGACGGCGCGTCCTTTGCCGGATATGCGCAGACGGAATCTTCTCTGACGCGAGGTCACGACCGGGATCGTGAAAGTCCTTCTGACGCCGCCTCTCAAAGTTATGACCGGCGTCACCTCGCTCTCTCCGCCGATCAGTTCAAGAGAGAGTTCTCCGCCCGCGGGTACCTTCGCGGTTATCTCGATCCTGTTTACATAGCAGTCCTCCCGCTCCGCGGTCAGCTCCCCCGTTTCAAAATACCACTTTTCGTACAAAGTTTCACGATCGTGAAACCCGGTGATATCCGACGCCGCTTCTCCGGAGTCTGCGGGATCGATGACGTACAGCGCGCCGTCGGCTGCCGCAAGAACTCCGCATGAAGCAGGCGCCATCGCCGTAACGTTAACGGGAGAATATCTGTGCCATACGGAACGCTTTGTGTCGAGCACGTAAAAATCCCGCGTTACACCGTTTTGTACGGACAAGTAGAAATATTTACCGTTTGCGACGGCGACAGATGACGAAGGGTCGATCTTACCGAGCGGATCGGAGACTGTCTCCGGAACGCTTCCGTCGTAAGACATTATACCGTCGTTCCCGGCATAATAAAGGATCTCGTCGATAACGCACAGAGATGCTGACGCTCCGGCGGCGACGCCGCGGATATTCGACGTGATAATCTGGAAGTTCGCGGGCTTGTTTCCGAATACCTTGTGAACACAGCGTTCTTTGAAAAACATCACATAGCCGAGATATACCGCCGCCCCCGTAAACGGTCCGTCCGAACCGACACCGGCCGCATAACTGTCCGAAACAAGGCC
>JAFXNX010000375.1 GCA_017529175.1 Clostridia bacterium | reverse complement strand
TGACGTACGCCATTCTCGGAACGCGGTACTTGTCAGCCTGTCTCCATACCGTCTCGGACTGCGGCTCAACGCCGCCTTTCGCGCAAAGGACTGTAACTGATCCGTCGAGAACTCTGAGCGAACGTTCCACCTCAACGGTGAAATCGACGTGTCCGGGCGTGTCGATAATGTTTATTCTGTTGTTTTTCCAGTAGCAGGTCGTAGCTGCCGAGGTTATCGTTATACCTCTTTCCTGTTCCTGCTCCATCCAGTCCATAACAGCGGCGCCCTCATGTGTTTCGCCCATTTTATGAGTTCTGCCGGTATAGAACAGAATACGTTCGGTAGTGGTCGTTTTACCGGCGTCGATGTGAGCCATGATGCCGATATTTCTTGTTCTCTCAAGCGGGTATTCTCTTGGCATAGATCTGTTTCTTTGTCCTTTCCGTTGCGGCGTGCGCTTCACGCCGCCGATAAATGATTAATATCTGTAGTGTGCGAAAGCCTTGTTGGCTTCTGCCATACGGTGAGTTTCTTCTTTCTTCTTGAAAGCGCCGCCGGCGTTGTTCTTCGCGTCGATGATCTCGGCAGCAAGACGTTCAGCCATCGTTCTCTCGCTTCTGGAGCGTGAATAAGTCGTTATCCAACGCAGACCGAGCGTCAGGCGTCTCTCTTCTCTGACTTCCATCGGAACCTGATAGTTGGAACCGCCTATACGGCGTGCTTTGACTTCGAGAACAGGCATTACGTTTTCAAGAGCTTCCGTGAATACTTCAAGAGCGTTCTGATTCGTCTTTGCTTCAACGATCGCGAATGCGTCGTAAACGATCTTCTGTGCAACGCCCTTTTTACCGTCCAGCATTATGTTGTTGATAAGCTTTGTGACGAGCTTGGAATTGTAAAGCGGGTCGGGTAAAACATCTCTCTTGGATATCTGACCTCTTCTTGACACTTTGCTTCCCTCCTTCATTAAAAATATGATATCACAGGTACTCGAAATATTATTCATCCCGTGAGTGCTTCCGTCAGACTGCAAATAAACATTTATTACTGCAGAAAAGCAGGGCACATTTCTTTTGAATAATCAACGAGGAATGCGGCAATGCCGCCTTGCAAAGAATTATTTCTTCTTTGCGCGCTTTGCGCCGTACTTCGAACGCGCCTGGTTGCGTCCCGCAACCGCCTGTGCGTCGAGCGTACCGCGAATGATGTGGTAACGTACGCCGGGGAGGTCACGAACTCTTCCGCCGCGGATCAGCACAACGGAGTGTTCCTGAAGGTTGTGACCGATACCGGGAATGTAGCACGTAGCTTCCATGCCGTTCGTAAGTCTTACTCTGGCGATCTTTCGGAGAGCCGAGTTCGGCTTCTTCGGTGTCGTCGTCGTGACTTTCGTGCAAACGCCGCGTTTCTGGGGCGCGTGCTGAGCGACGGGGCGCTTCTTCAGCGTGTTGACCGTCTGCTGAAGTACGAGAGCCTTCGACTTGTAAGTCTTCGCAGTTCTGCCTTGCTTAACGAGCTGGTTAAAGGTTGGCATTTTCTTCCTCCTTTTCTTCAGTAATAAATGTTTATTATACAAACCCGAGAGACTGGGTCGGTATCGAATTGACGTGAAAAGGGCATAGTTATCCCTTCCGCAACAGAGACATTATAACACTTTATATTATAAATGTCAAGCAAATCGTCAACATTTTCCGTTTTGCACAAGAAGTGGACGGCCTTACAATATTATTTGCGTTTTTTTGATAATATATACAAGCTGCGAGGCAGAGCCTCGCAGCAACTAAATTCGCACGCGTAAGCGCGCGAGCTAAATTGCGTATTACGCAGCTAAATTATGCTTCGCATAGCTGAATTGTCCCTTCGGGACAGCTTTATTCATTAAAAAGCACATCCGCGGAGTATTCCGCGGATCAAATACAGGTTTCTGAAAGGGGTCGAGGGGAAAACTCTTTGCAAAGAGTTTTCCCCTCGTTTGATTTAGCTATCACGCAAAGATAATTTAGCTGTGGTCAGAGTGTTAATAAAGCAAGAGAATATGTGTTACGCATCAATTATTCTATTTCAGTCTCGATTCCGTCGCGTTCAACAATGATCCGCGCGCCAACAAACGCATCGTTTGCGTAATGCTTTGCTCTTTTAAAAATGCGCAGAATATCCTCGGCATATTCTTTATTTGCCATTTCAACAAACTGATAGTTTTTGAGTATTATCACATCATCGTTGTCAATAAAATCTGTCAAGCAATCCCATAATGCGTCAAGGTTTTCACCGTAATAATTCGGGAAATCCAATCCGTCTTTCAAAGCTTTATGGATCTCCTCGTATCGGTGCACGTCTTTAAAGTCCGCCGTATAAACTATTTTATCATGTTCCATAAAAGCCTCCTGTCAATAGACTTCATAAAAAGTTTTGTAATGATCATAAGAAACGAATAGCAGTCCATCTGATGAATAAAGGATCTGGGAATCGTTTCTATAGCCTGAAGAGTAGTCAAAATCGGCTTCATACCATGTTCTTCCCTCTGCAGTAGGAAGTTTTCCGGCATCATTGTAAAATATATCACCGCCAATGACTTTGCCGGGTAAAACATCAGACAAATTCCCTTTTATAGATTTCCACCCGTGTGTTCTGGCATAGTCTTTAGTAATATACTCAACCGGCAGTTTTCCTGTGTACTTTAAATACAAGTCAACACCCGCTTCTTTTGCTTTTGTCGCCTTTCCTGCTTGAATACGTCTCATAGGAACGAGTTCACAATAACAGTGAAAATGTAATGACTCGATAATCGCATCAAAAGGGTAAATTGTTCCGTGTTTTTTCTTACATGGTATACAAGTAGTCGGTTTAAACATACACATCCAATTCTTCCAAGTTGTACTGTTACCTCTGATGTATCTGTCCCCGTATTGATCCAAATTATAACCTCCTGTTATCTTATCATATATTTGCTTGTAAATCAACAAGAAAGCTTTTTTAATTGTTATTTCAAAAGCTGTTTCTAATTGTAATAAGAATCCCATAATATCACCTCCGCAATAATGCAAACAAATGTTCGTCTGAACGCGTAAAAAATGTGCTGCTATCGTAGAATAACGGCACTGACGGAAAGCATTCTTGTTTCAAATTTCTTTAGATATATATTACAAATATACGATTTGTCAATAATTCCGAACAAATGTTTACTACAGGTTTCTGAAAGGGGTCTGAGGGGAGAACTCTTTGCAAAGAGTTCTCCCCTCGTCTCAATTATTCTTCATCGTTTCCTTCGTCGAAATCTTCGAAATCTTCTTCGTCTCCAAAGTCGTCGAAGCCCTCGTCGTCGGAGTCTTCGCCGATATCGGAATCGACGTCTTCTTCGCCGATGTCCTCGTCGCCGTCTTCGCTGAAGAGGGAAGCGTCCTTCGCCGCTTTTACGGTGTTGATATATTTTTCGAGCTCGTCCGTCTCGTCGTCGTACATCTTCTCGACTTCAACGTTACGGTAGCATTCCATACCGGTTCCGGCGGGAATGAGCTTACCGATGATGACGTTCTCCTTGAGTCCCATAAGATGGTCGACTTTTCCTTTGATAGCGGCTTCCGTGAGGACTTTCGTCGTCTCCTGGAAGGACGCTGCGGAAAGGAAGGACTCCGTCTGCAGCGACGCCTTCGTGATACCGAGAAGCACAGGCTCGCTGGTCGCAGGACGAAGCGTTACCTCGCCTGCAGCTATACGGCGTTCGATCTCTGCGTTTTCAGCGTTGAACTCCGTCTTGTCAACGACGGTGCCTCCGAGAAGAGAAGTGTCTCCCGCGTCGGCAACTCTTACACGGCGTGTCATCTGACGTGTGATGACTTCGATGTGCTTGTCGTTGATGTTGATGGACTGCGAACGGTAAACGCGCTGTACTTCGCGTGTGATGTAGTCGTATACCGCGTCAATGCCGTTGATACGGAGAATGTCGGCGGGATTCTTGTAACCCTCTGTCAGCTCGTCGCCCGCGCCGACTGCCGTGCCGTCCTCGACCGTGATCCTCGTGCCGTAGGGCACCTGATATACGATCTCGTCTCCGGCTGCAGTCGTGAGAAGGATGTTTCTCTGTTTCTTGCCGATCTCCTGGATCGTTACCGTGCCGGGAGCTTCCGCGACGATCGACGCCTTCTTCGGACGTCTTGCCTCGAAGAGCTCTTCGACTCTCGGAAGACCCTGTGTGATGTCGGCTCCGGCAACGCCGCCGGTGTGGAACGTTCTCATCGTAAGCTGTGTACCCGGCTCACCGATGGACTGAGCCGCGATAATACCGACGGATTCGCCTATCGTTACCTCCGCGGCGCTGCGCGCAAGGTCCGCGCCGTAGCAGTGAGCGCATACGCCGTGCTCCGCTTTGCACTGGAGGACTGTTCTGATGTTGACTTCCTTGATACCGCACTTGACTATCTTGCTTGCGATATCTTCGCTTATCATTTCGTTGTTGCCGATAAGAACTTCGCCGGTCGCGGGATCGACGATCTCGCCGATCGTGTATCTGCCGAGGATCCTGTCCTTGAGCGGCTCGATGACTTCGTTTCCGTCTTTGACGTCGGATACGATCATACCCTTGTCGGAACCGCAGTCCTCTTCTCTTATGATGACGTCCTGAGATACGTCGACAAGACGTCTCGTGAGGTATCCGGAGTCGGCAGTCTTAAGAGCCGTGTCGGAAAGGGATTTACGCGCGCCGCGCGCCGCGACGAAGTATTCGAGTATATTAAGACCTTCACGGAAGTTCGACTTGATCGGGATCTCCATGACGCGGCCGCCGGTCGCGAACATAAGACCTCTCATGCCGGCGAGCTGTCTCATCTGAGTGATGTTACCTCTCGCGCCGGAGTCTGACATCATCTTGATGGGATTGTATCTGTTGAAGTTTTCCTGAAGAGCCGCGACAACGTCGCTTGTCGTCTGTTCCCATGTGGAAATGACGCTGCGGTAACGCTCGTCGTTCGTCAGTTCGCCGCGCTGATAATGCTTCATTATCGTGTCGACGCGCTTTTCCGCCTCTTTGATGAGTTCGTACTTCTTGGGCGGGATAGTCATGTCGGCGACGGAAATGGAGATAGCGGCTCTCGTCGAATACGTGTAACCCATGGACTTGATCTCGTCGAGCATCTTTGCCGTGACTTCAAATCCGTGTTTCTTGATACAGCGGTCGATGATATTTCCGAGATCCTTCGAGGTCGTGACCTTCGTGATCTCGAGATCGAACATGTGCTCGGGATCGGTACGGTCAACGTATCCGAGGTCCTGAGGAATGTGTCTGTTGAATATAAGCAGACCCATCGTAGCGTCGATCATCTTCGACTTGAGCTCACCGTCGACTTCCTTCTCGACTCTGACCTTGATCGGAGCGTGCAGACCGATGACCTTGTTCTCGTATGCCATCATCGCTTCGTTGAAGTCGCGGAATATCTTGCCCTCTCCGGGTTCACCCGCGCGGTCGAGCGTCAGATAGAACGAACCGAGGACCATGTCCTGCGAAGGAACGGCGATAGCGCGTCCGTCGACAGGCTTGAGCAGGTTGTTCGCGGAGAGCATGAGGAATCTCGCCTCTGCCTGCGCTTCAGCGGAGAGCGGAACGTGGATAGGCATCTGGTCGCCGTCGAAGTCGGCGTTGAACGCCTTACATACCAGCGGATGGAGCTTGATCGCGCGTCCTTCGACGAGGATCGGCTCGAACGCCTGGATGGACAGACGGTGAAGGGTAGGAGCGCGGTTCAGAAGAACGGGATGCTCTTTGATAACGTTTTCAAGCGCGTCCCATACCTCGGGATCGACTCTCTCGACCTTCTGCTTTGCATTTTTGATATTTATAGCTTTCTGAGTCTCGACAAGACGCTTCATAACGAACGGCTTGAAGAGCTCGAGCGCCATTTCTTTCGGAAGACCGCACTGATAGATCTTCAGCTCCGGTCCCACGACGATAACAGAACGTCCGGAATAGTCAACACGTTTTCCGAGAAGGTTCTGACGGAAACGTCCCTGCTTACCGCGGAGCATCTCGGAAAGAGATTTGAGCGGACGGTTGTTCGGTCCCGTGACAGCTTTGCCGCGTCTGCCGTTGTCGATAAGGGCGTCTACCGCTTCCTGCAGCATACGCTTTTCATTCCTTATAATTATTTCGGGCGCGCGAAGCTCCATGAGCTTTTTAAGTCTGTTGTTTCTGTTGATAACGCGGCGGTAAAGGTCGTTGAGGTCGGAGCAGGCGAATCTGCCGCCGTCGAGCTGTACCATCGGACGGATCTCCGGCGGAATGACCGGGATAACGTCGAGGATCATCCATTCGGGGCGGTTTCCGGACTTGCGGAATGCTTCGACGACTTCAAGTCTCTTTATGATCTTGAGCTTTTTCTGGCCTGAGGACGCCTCGAGTTCTTCCTTCAGCTCCTTGGAGAGAGCCTCGATATCGATGTCCTGAAGAAGTACTTTAATAGCTTCCGCGCCCATGTCGGCTTTGAAGTCCTGGTCGTAACGCTCTCTGTACGATCTGAACTCCGCGTCGCTGAGGAGCTGTCCCTTGAGAAGCGGCGTCGTACCGGGATCGGTCACGATATAGCTCGAGAAGTAGAGAACGCTCTCGAGGTGCTTCGGGGAGATATCGAGAAGAGTTCCGATCCTTGAAGGAACGGCGCGGAAATACCAGATGTGAGATAC
>JAFXNX010000374.1 GCA_017529175.1 Clostridia bacterium | reverse complement strand
CGTTGGGAAGGAAGCAGGGACGTACGATCGGCTGACCGCCGCCGTTGATACAACCGCCGGGACAACCCATGATCTCGATGAACTGATACTTGGAAGTACCTGCTCTGATCTCGTCGAGGAGAACTTTCGCGCTCTTCATTCCGCTTGCGATCGCTACGTTGACGACAGTACCGTTAATGTCGATCGAAGCCTCGCGGATACCCGCGTCATGACCGCGTACTTCCTCGAATTTGATCGCTTCATGCTCTTTGCCTGTGAGAACGAAGTAAACGGTTCTGAGAGCCGCTTCCATAACGCCTCCGGTAACGCCGAAGATAACGCCGGCGCCGGTGTAGTCGCCCATAATGTCAGCGTCATACTCTTCGTCGGGCAGACGGTTGAACATGATGCCCGCGCGCTTGATCATGCGAGCGAGCTCGCGAGTCGTGAGGACCGCGTCGACGTCTGCAAGTCCGTTGACTTTGAGCTGTTCTCTTTCCTTCTCGAACTTCTTTGCCGTGCAGGGCATGATCGATACGACGAAGATATCCTTCGGGTCGATACCCTTTTGCTCTGCATAGTAGCTCTTGAGGATAGCGCCCTGCATCTCGTGAGGAGACTTGCAGGATGAGAGGTGAGGAAGCAGATCGCCGTAGTTGTACTCAGCATAGTTGATCCAGCCGGGCGAGCAGGAGGTGATCATCGGGAGAACTCCGCCGTTCTGGAGTCTGCCGAGAAGCTCCGTTCCCTCTTCCATGATCGTGAGGTCTGCGCCGAAGTCGGTATCGTAAACCTTTTCAAAGCCGAGACGTCTGAGCGCCGCGACCATCTTTCCGGTAACGGGAGTTCCGATCGGGAGATCGAACTCTTCGCCGAGAGCCGCGCGAACTGCGGGAGCTGTCTGAACGATGACGTGCTTGCCTGCTTTGAACGCTTCGTCGATCTTGCCGATCTCGGATTTTTCCATGAGAGCGCCTGTCGGGCATACGGATACGCACTGACCGCAGAGCAGACACGGAGAATCCTTCATAGAACGGTTCTCGGCAGGTCCTACGATCGTATCGAAGCCGCGGTTCTCAAATCCGAGGATACCGAGACCGTGAGCGCTCTGACATCTTGCGACGCAGCGTCCGCAAAGAATACACTTGGATGTGTCGCGGACGATAGACGGCGTGAGGTCGTCGTACGTCGTGGGAGTCTTCGTGCCGGCAAATCTGTTCTCTCTCGCGCCCGTGATGTTCGCGACTCTGAGAAGTTCGCACTTGCCGTTTTTGTCGCACTGCTGACAGTTTTTATTGTGATTGGAGAGAAGAAGCTCAACCGACGCGCGGCGCGCAGCCACAGCGGCGGGAGTCGAGATCCTTATCTCCATTCCCTCGTTTACAGGGTATACGCAGGAAGCTACGAGTCCTCTCGCACCGGTCGCCTCAACGAGACATACGCGGCAGGAACCGACGGAGCATTCTCCGTGATTGAACGTACAAAGAGAGGGTATTTCATAACCGCAAGCCTTTGCCGCTTCAAGGATCGTCAGTCCTTCTTCGACCTGATAGGGGACGCCTTCTATTTTAATATTGATTTTAGCCATTTTCGTCTCCTCCCGATTAATCCTTATAGATTGCCTTGAACTTACACGTTGCAATACAAGCGCCGCACTTTACGCACTTCGCCGGATCGATCTCGTGAGCGGGAAGCTTCTTTCCGGGAGCGGTGTAGTCCGTCTTGGAAATAGCGTCCGCGGGACATGCCTTCTTGCACATTCCGCATCCTGCGCACTTTTCTTTGTCGATAACGTACTGCATAAGGTTCTTACATACCTTTGCGGGACACTTCTTGTCAACGATGTGAGCTATGTACTCGTCTCTGAAGTGCTTGATCGTGGACATTACGGGGTTGGAAGCCGTCTGACCGAGAGCGCACAGAGAGTTGGATTTCAGCGTAGCCGCGAGTTCTTCGAGCTCGTCAAAGTCGTTCATCGTACCGTTGCCCGCGGTGATCCTGTTGAGGATCTCAAGCATTCTCTTCGTACCGATACGGCAGGGCGTGCACTTACCGCAGGATTCGTCGACCGTGAATTCGAGGAAGAATTTCGCAAGGTCGACCATACAGGTATCCTCGTCCATGACGATAAGTCCGCCGGAGCCCATCATCGAGCCGATAGCGGTAAGGTTGTCATAGTCGATAGGCGTGTCGATAAGAGACGCGGGGATGCATCCGCCGGAAGGTCCGCCGGTCTGAGCCGCCTTGAACTTCTTTCCGTTCGGAACGCCGCCGCCGATCTCCTCGACGATCTCGCGAAGGGTCGTGCCCATCGGGATCTCAACGAGACCCGTGTTCGTGATCTTGCCGCCGAGAGCGAAGACCTTCGTACCTTTGGACTTTTCCGTACCCATGGATGCGAACCATTCGGGTCCCTTGAGGATGATCTGAGCTATGTTTGCAAACGTCTCAACGTTGTTGATGATAGTAGGCTGACCCCAGAGTCCCTTTATAGCCGGGAACGGAGGACGCGGACGCGGGTTGCCGCGCTTGCCCTCGATGGAGGTGAGAAGCGCCGTTTCCTCGCCGCATACGAAAGCGCCGGCGCCGAGACGGATGTTTATGTCAAAGTTGAAGCCTGTTCCGAAAATGTTTTCGCCGAGAAGTCCGTACTCCTTCGCCTGCTTGATGGCGATCTGAAGTCTCTTGACTGCGATCGGGTACTCTGCGCGGACGTAGATCCAGCCTTCGTCAGCGCCGATTGCGTAACCTGCGATAGCCATTGCCTCGAGGACCGCGTGCGGGTCGCCTTCGAGAACGGAACGGTCCATGAACGCGCCGGGGTCGCCCTCGTCCGCGTTACATACGACGTACTTCTTGTCGGAAACGCTGTTTCTTGCGAACTGCCATTTGCGTCCGGTCGGGAATCCGCCGCCGCCGCGTCCGCGAAGTCCGGAATCGAGGATCGTCTTGATGACGTCTTCGGGAGTCATTTCCTTGAGGACTTTTGCAAGAGCGAAGTAACCGTCCATCGCGATATACTCGTCGATGTTCTCCGGGTTGATAACGCCGCAGTTGCGAAGAGCAACTCTCTTCTGCTTCTTGTAGAATCCGGTCTCAGCAAGAGACGGGACCTTTTCGGGAGCGATCTCTTCTCCGGTGTCCTTGTAGATAAGTCTTTCCACAGGACGTCCCTTGAGGAAGTGCTCTTCAACGATCTCGGGGATGTCTTCCGCTTTTACCTTGCTGTAGAAAGTACCCTCGGGATATACGATCATTACAGGACCGAGCGCGCAAAGACCGAAGCATCCGGTCTGAACGACCTTAACTTCGTCCTGCAGTCCTTTGAGAGCTATCTGCTCTTCAAGCGCTTCTCTTACCGCCTGGCTTCCCGCGGAGGTGCAGCCGGTACCGCCGCAGATCAATGCATGGATTCGAAACATTAAACCGTCCTCCTTGAATTATTACGAAAGCACTTTACCGATCGTGTACTCTGTGACGGGGTTTCCGCCTTTGAGGTGACGTTCGATAACTTCTTTTGCTTTTTCAGCGTTCATTTTTACGTAAGTTACCTTTTCCTTATCCTTCTCGTAGATCTCTACGATGGGCTCGTACTGACAGATGCCGATGCATCCTGTCTGGGTAACGGTTACGTGATCGGTGAGACCTTCGTTTGCAACGCCTTCAACAAAAGCGTTGAGAACGGGGCGGGCGCCTGCCGCGATACCGCAAGTTGCCATACCGACAACGACTCTGACGTCGTCGGATGCGTTGCGAAGTGCGACCTTGTCCTTCATTTTGTCTCTGATTGCCATAAGTTCTTCAAGAGATTTCATAAGAGTTTCCTTTCTTGGTTTATAATAATTTTTATATTAATTTTATTTGTTTTCGTTTATTTCGGCATAACTCTCCGTGAGATATCCTCTTATCCACTCGAGGACTTCAAAGCTCGCAAGAGAAACGTCATCTCCCAGCACCGCCTTCAGTTCCGGGCAGGACAGATGAACGGTCCCCCGGGGCGTTATGTGATCGTAGGTAAAATCTATATCGGGATATCCTTGTATGAGCGTTATCACCGTGTCGATCATATTCCCGAGAGGGATAAAGTCGATGTGGTGAAGTCCGAACGACGCCGAAACTCTCGTCCCGTGGTCGTCGGGATATTCCGCCTCCGGCTTTGACTCGATGGAGAGCGCGCCGCCGGTCTGTTCCGAGAGCATTTTCAGAAACGGTATACCGAGTCCGACGCCGCGTGTCTTTCTCGTAGTAAAAAACGGATCGGATATTTTTCTCACCGTCTCCTCGCTCATCCCGCATCCGTTGTCTGTCACGGTAAAGATAAGCATATCTCCCGATTCCTCAAGGGTGACGCCGATCTTATCGGCTCCGGCTCTCACAGAATTCATCGTGATGTCGAGAACGTAGAGTGAAAACTCCTCCAAGCTCAATCCCCCCTCAGATATTTGATAAGAGACTCTCTGACCTTCG